>CBKWLJ010000240.1:0-13726 GCA_966675205.1 uncultured bacterium | reverse complement strand
ATTTGCCATGCCTGGATTATACCTTTATTACTTCTCGATTTTCGTTTAAGTCCCGGCAAAGTTCCGCACTTTCTCATCTGGATCATTTTCTGCTCTGTCCTGCAACAGGGATAGAGTCTGGGGATGGTCAGAATATTGCTCAATGATTGCCTCCAGTGCTACTTGCCGAGCAGGAGGATTTTCGGTGTCATCAGTGTCATCCAATAAATAAGCCAACGATACAGGGTTAAAGGAATCATCAACAGCACACTCATACAGGAAATCATAAATATCAGGGCTAGCTTGCCAATATTGAATCAGTTCTTGCATTACTTTCTCTTTGAGATAGCCGTCATTATCAAGCTGAGTGCAGCTTTTAAGAACAGATAAGGTATCGAGGTCATTTTTCCAGCCCTTGACTAATTCTCCTATTGCTGCACGTTTGGCTGTATTATTCTTTTCATCCTGAGACTGAGCAAGGGCTTTGAGTATTACCAAAATTTCTGGATCATCTTTCCAACCTCTTCCCAACTCTTGCACAGCCGTAGCTTGTACATACTGCTGTCCCTGATAGTAAATACTAAAGGGATAGTCGTCAATAATAGACTGAGCAAGGGTTTTGAGTATTATCAAAGTTTCTGGATCATCCTTCCAACCTCTTGCCAACTCTTGCACAGCCGTAATTTGTACAGATCCCCCATCGTCTCCACTGTAACCAGATTGAGCTAGAGTTTTGAGCCAAGGTAGAGTTTCCGGGTGGTTTCTCCACATCGTTGTGATTATTGAAATTGCTTCAGTGCGAATTTGCAAAACCACATTGGAATATGCATTTAATGCTGGGTCATCATTATCTATGTAACAGTCAAACTGAGGGTCAAAATTAGTTGCGTTTTTCAGATGATTGAGTAGTCTATTATCAATCGGTGTCAGTGTACTCCGATTTCTCACCTCCGAAAGGCACTTGGCTGCTAAAGAGATTCTGAGCCACCACCATTCTGCTTGGTCACTTGGCTCAAACTCGGCCTCCTCTTCGTTATTTAGTTCAATTAGATAATTAATAATCTCACCAACGAACTTTGGCTCAATCATTCCCGCAATCAGCCGTAGTACTTCATGCCAAGTCTCATCCCACCACTGCTTGCCAAACACTTCAGTTTTGAGTTCTTCAATCGTCAAACCCCCTTCAAGTCCCCGTTTCCCAAACCGCTCAACAAACTCCGAGGCACAGAAGTATTCTAAAAACGTCCGATGCACAAACCCATAGGAATCCGCACCCAGATAACACAAAATAAAATTGCGACTCCGCAGTTGTTCAATCAGTAACCGAGCAACCTTTCTCGCCTCACTGACTCCTATACTTCTCAAATAACCAGTCAGAATCTTTTCTAAATCCTCCCCCCGAATCAGATTACCCGCCAAACCCTTATCTGCCGCTTGCATAAAGTAGGCAATCTGACGCAACATTGCCTGCTTATCCTTATAATCGATCGCTACCGAATCAATTCTCGGATTTTCTAGCAATTTCTGCTCCACATCCCATTGATGCAGCAGGACTCGCGAGGCTTGGTTGTAGAGTTCTGGTCTATCTCTGGGCAATTCTTGATTGCGGTTCAAAATCGCCATCATCGTCAGCAGCAGAGGATTTCCCGCCAGTTCCCCAATCGCTTTAGACGTGTTAATTGCCTGTTGCAGTCGTTCCCGCTTTCTAACTTTATCCGCCTCATCAGTGAACGTTAACTCATGCCATCGATAGATAAAATCTTGAATTTGGTCTGACTCCAAATCTTGCAGCATGAAGTGACGAAACTGGGCATCTCGCAGCCGTTGCGGTTTGTAGCCAATAATGCGAGAGGTGACGATTACCCGCACATTGGGATAATCATTCGTGAAGCGATGGATATCAGTAATTACCTCCTCCCGTTGCGCCGGATCGAACACCTCATCTAACCCATCAAACATCACCAAAACTTTGCCAGCCTTGAGCTGTTCGTGCAGTTGATGCTGATTCAGGCGACAGATAACGTTGCCATTGTGACAGAATTCTAGAAAATCTTTGCATTGTCCAGAGTTGCGATCGCGACTATAACTCCGCAACTCAATCAACAATCGAATCGGTTGAGAAATAACATTATTTAGAGGCGTCCTTGCCCAATTCAATGCCAAGTATTGCAATAACATGGACTTCCCCGAACCCGGATCGCCCAAAATTACAATATAAGGATAAGTTTGAGCGTCATTAACAATATCCAAAACAGATCGCACACGCTGTTGATAATAAACCTGCTTGTATCGCTCCCATTCCTCCAGGTCAAGTTCTACCTCAAGTTCATTACTCTCCCGCATTCGTCTTTGATGTTCTTTAGGAATCTCGTAAACTTGAGGTAAAAAATCCTGGCATTCCCGCACATTTTGTGCTATAAATACTTGCCATACCTTGAGTTTTTCCCGATAATCATAAACACTCGTATCTAAACTATCTAAGTTGAGATTGCTGTATCGCTCTTTCAGCCCTTCCTGATATCGCCTCAAATCAAACTCAGGAACAATTCCAGCCAATTCTCTTGTATTTTGCTCAATACCTTCCAGTTTTTGCGAGTCAAGGATAGCGCGTAACTCATCCGATTCTCGAACGATCGCTTTCACCTTTTTGACATACCGCTTGCCAACCTGTTTCCAGTCAAACTCATCCGGCAGTGATAACAAATTGAGCTGATTCCAAGTTTTTGCTAATGTAGCCGCATCGAGAACCTGACAGTCATCCTTAAAGGCACTTCCCAGAATCTCTTTAACCGATTTGTTGTTAATAAATTGTTTTAACGGTTTAATATATTGCTTCAGTTCCGCCTCAGAAATATCTGCATCTTCTAACTCATCCTGCACCAACTGCAAAAATTCCTTCAACGCTTTGCCAGCAGCAATATCTACAGGCTCTTTACTAGGCAGTCGCAGAACATTTTTGAGCGAATCTTTCATTAAATCTTTCGCCCAATCTTTGGTTGCATCTTTTGTCAAGTCTTCCAGAATGGGTTTGAACACCAACCCGACTGCGCTAGTCACTCCCCAAACCGCTAACCAGTCCAGCATAATCCCTGTATTTGCCTAATCTTTCTCCACGACTATAGCTAACCGCATCGTGCGATCGCTCTTTGTTTACATCTACCTAAGGAGTGATAAAAATTACACAACAAAAGCGATCGCATCCCTGCTCAATTCCGAACTACGAGCAAAAGTGAGATCGCGTGCATCTGTAGCAATCTTTTCCTGTACTTACAGGCTTTTTCATATTCGGGATAAAAAAAGACAAGTCAAGTTACCGAAGTGCAAGGGCAAGGCATACCCTGCCCCCACAATCGGCGGACACACAGGTGTAGAAACACTAAGAAGTAATAACCTAAATCCAGAATAAAATTCAAGCCTATTTTGGCAAGAATCTTTTGATACATATCACATCAAAAATTGACAAGTTGTAATATCAGCCAGGAGAGAGACTAGAAAGAAAATCATCAGGAAACGCCTCTCTCGCTTCAATCCATGCGGTAGGAATACCTCGCTGACGCGCAGAAAGTGCGACAATACCACCAGCGATCGCACAAGTCGTGTCCATATCCCCTAAACCACTGATCGTTGCCCAAAATGTTTCCTTATAATCGTCCAGGCGATGGGCAACACACCAAAGCACATACGGTACCGTATCTTGAGCGGAAACGTTGTACCCTGCACCGAGTTTCCTTGCCACCTTTCTAGGATATTCGCTACCGGGAATATCTACTGCCTGCTGAATGCCGCTACGAGTCTCGCTTGCAGGAACATTCTCTACAACCTGTTGCAGAAATTGCTCAGCCGTCATTGACTCACCTTCCCCAACCCGAAATGCTAGTGCTGCCGCCACAGCAACGGCAACTGCTCCAGCAACTCCCTCCGGATGAGCATGAGTGGGTTGAGCTGAGAGAATTGCATTTTCCCGAACTGCCTCCAGATCATCAGCAAAAAAAGCGCCCAAGGGTGCCACCCGCATCGCCGCACCATTGCCGTAGGAACCACTGCCCCCAAACATTTGTGACGCTTCCACGCGCCAGTTGGCTCCCGATTGCAGCCTGCTCAATAATCGATGCGCCCCAGTACCGTAGCCTCGCCAAGGATTATAGCGTCGGGCAAATCCTTGAGCGAGTGCATCCGAGTCGATGCGGCCATAGCGCAAAAGTGTCTCCACAATAGAGAGTGCCATTTCCGTATCATCCGTGTACCCCCACGGCGCAGGGGGAACCTCACGCCGTTCAATGCGGCTGAGTACCTCCGAACCAGCCCTAAAAAACGTTTCTCCAAGGGCATCTCCGACAGAAAGCCCAGTCAAAGACAATTGCATTCGTTGGCTAGGATTCATATTTTTAACATTTTTTAATGATTGATTAAGCTCATTCAGTTAAATCGAATTGGGTTTTACAATCGTTGATGAAGTTTAATGATCATTCTGAATTAATCAATGACCCATTCTACTGACATTGCTACCTTAGCCCGTTGGATGGCCGCTGACTTCAGCAACCAAGCTCAAGCCTTTGAAAATCCGCCCTTCTTCGCTCATATCCGTGTCTGTATGCGTCCCCTGCCTCTATCACTGCTTGATGGAGTCAGTTTTTTTGTGGAACAAGCTTATGACTATATGCTGAATAACCCCTATCGACTGCGGGTATTAAAGTTAATAAATAACGGCGAGCGGCTCGAAATTGAAAACTATTTAGTCAAGGACGAAAAACCCTTTCACGGTGCTTCCCGCGACCTCGTCCGCCTACAACAGCTCAAAGCCGAGCAGTTGGAAAAACTGCCAGGTTGTAACATGATTGTGGAATGGGCAGGTAACTGCTTCAAAGGTCAAGTCGAACCCGGTAAAGGATGCAAGGTCATCCGCAAAGGCAAGGAAAGCTACCTTCATAGCACTTTTGAAATCGATGAAGACAAATTTATTACGCTTGACCGAGGCCTAGACCCCGAAACCGATGAGTATGTTTGGGGTTCAGTTGCAGGTCCATTTCATTTTGTCCGTTGGACTAGTTTTGCGGATGAAGTAAAGGTTGGATGACTCGATTAGGTTGCGACGAATGTTCCTAGCGCCTGTCTGCTGTGCTTGTGGAAAAGACAAACTCAATTACTAATAAGACTTACGTACCTAGAAAAAGCAATACCACATATAGTGCTTCTTTGCATAACTTTTTCAGCTTTTTCCTTACATTTAGCGTGAAAACGCAAGTTCTGACCTAAACAGATAACGTTCGGCTAGTCCCAAAAAACTCATGACTAATGATTGATGACCAAGGACTAGCTTGTCAATTTGATGGTCTAGACGGTACCCAAACCTGGTAAATTTACCGAGTATCGGTAAGTAAAGTTTATTGATGAAATATGAAAGTCCTGGTTATTGGCGGCGATGGCTATTGCGGATGGGCAACCTCACTCTATCTCTCCAACAAAGGATATGAAGTTGGTATTATTGATAGTTTGGTGCGCCGTCACTGGGATCTGGAATTAGGCGTTGACACGCTGACTCCGATCGCACCCATTCAGCGGCGTATCCAGCGTTGGAAAGATCTCACTGGTAAATCGATTGACTTGTTTGTCGGCGACATCACCAACTACGATTTCCTGATCAAGGCACTCCATCAATTTGAACCCGAGGCAATTGTCCACTTCGGAGAACAGCGTTCAGCACCGTTCTCTATGATCGACCGCGAACACGCGGTTCTCACTCAAGTTAATAATGTCGTAGGAACGCTGAACCTACTGTATGCAATGCGACAAGATTTCCCCGATTGCCATTTGGTGAAGTTGGGGACGATGGGAGAGTATGGCACGCCCAATATCGATATTGAAGAAGGCTATATCACCATCGAACACAACGGTCGCAAAGATACCTTACCTTATCCCAAACAACCGGGAAGTTACTACCACCTGAGCAAAGTTCACGATAGCCATAATATCCACTTTGCTTGTAGAGTGTGGGGTTTACGGGCTACAGACCTCAATCAGGGGGTGGTGTATGGCGTCTTAACCGAAGAAACCGGTATGGACGAGCTTTTGATTAACCGCTTAGACTATGACGGAATTTTTGGTACAGCCTTGAACCGATTCTGTATCCAAGCTGCTACGGGTTTCCCTTTAACGGTATATGGTAAAGGGGGTCAGACTCGCGGCTTCTTGGATATTCGCGATACCGTGCGCTGTGTGGAAATTGCGATCGCAAATCCCGCTGAAGCAGGTCAATTCCGCGTGTTCAACCAGTTTACCGAACTTTTCAGCGTAGGCGACTTAGCCGTGATGGTGCAGAATGCGGGAACCAAAATGGGACTCGATATCAGCGTTGATCACATCGATAACCCTAGAGTTGAGCTAGAACAGCACTACTTCTATGCCAAGAACACCAGTCTTTTAAGTCTGGGTTTAGAGCCTCATTACCTCTCTGATTCCTTGCTCGATTCTCTGCTCAACTTTGCCTTGAAGTATCAGCAACGTGTGGACAAAAATCAAATCCTGCCCAAAGTTTCTTGGCGTCGATAAGTTCAAAGGATGGAGTGAAGAGGTAATCGTATTAGCGATTACCTCTGCTTTCATAAAAGCCTTCTCAACAGCACATCTTCCTTCAGATGGATTTGAACTACAGGTAGTCCCCAATCTTTATGAAAATTGCTTTATTTACCGAAACCTTTTTGCCCAAGGTTGACGGCATCGTAACGCGCCTGCGTCATACGGTCGAACATTTGCAGCGTAATGGTGACCAAGTCCTTGTCGTCTCGCCGGATGGTGGACTCAAAGAATACAAGGGAGCCAAAATTTACGGTGTTTCTGGCTTCCCACTGCCTTTGTATCCAGAACTCAAATTAGCATTGCCACGCCCGTCCATTGGGGTGGCTTTAGAACAATTTCAGCCGGACTTAATTCATGTCGTCAACCCGGCTGTTTTAGGTTTGGCGGGTTTGTATTATGCCAAGGTGATGCAAATCCCCTTAGTTGCCTCTTATCATACTCATCTGCCCCAGTACCTCCAACACTACGGACTGGGAATGCTAGAACCCGTCATGTGGGAGTTAATTAAGGCGAGTCACAATCAAGCGCAGCTAAATTTATGTACCTCGACAGCGATGATCGAGGAATTGAGAGCGCATGGTATCCGCAACTTGGATTTATGGCAGCGAGGTGTGGATACCGAAACATTCCATCCCAGTTTGGCATCAGCCAAAATGCGATCGCATCTGTCTCAAGGCAACCCAGACAGCCCCCTTCTCCTCTACGTTGGGCGTCTTTCTGCGGAAAAAGAGATTGAGCGCATTAAGCCCATAATGGAAGCCATTCCCAACGCCCGCCTTGCCTTAGTCGGGGATGGGCCGCACCGTAGCGCTCTTGAAAAACACTTTGCTGAGACACCCACCCATTTTGTGGGCTACCTCACGGGTAAAGAACTGGGTTCTGCTTTTGCCTCGGCAGATGCCTTTGTCTTCCCATCCCGGACTGAGACACTGGGTTTAGTGCTGTTAGAAGCGATGGCAGCCGGTTGCCCTGTTGTAGCAGCACGCTCTGGAGGAATTCCCGACATTGTAACAGATGGGGCGAATGGATACCTATTTGACCCAACCGACGAGCAAGGTGCAATTTCTGCTACCGTGCGTCTTCTAGAACGGCAAGAAGAACGAGAAACCTTACGTCAAAACGCAAGAGCAGAAGCTGAACGTTGGGGTTGGGCTGCTGCGACACGTCAGTTGCAAAATTACTACAGAGCAGTCGTCATGCCCCAGTCAATGTCATCGGCGGCTTAAAAAACATTGACTTGTCTCTCTTTCAATCAGGACTTACGCATAGCCCCCCTTTTTAAGGAGGGTTGGAGGGAACTAAAAAAGCTCAAATACTTTAAATTCCGTAGATGGTGCGTAAGTCCTGTCAATTTGCGTCATTGGTAATTAGTCGATCAATGACTAATGACCAGCGACCAATGACTAAATGATGGTATAGATTGGGTGAATACACCCTTGTTTTACAGTAAAAGAGTGGATACATTCGTAAGTAGGACTGCTAATTTGAAGTAGTCCCAGTTTCCCTATTATGATTTTGTGATTTAGGTACTATGTTGTCCTGTCAGCATTAGGATAAATCTTACAGTTTGAGTCAAGTTGTCTGAGATTTCTCAACGAAACATCATCTACCCGTTCAGTCTCTCCTGATCCATCTCTACACGCTGGATTCCCTGATAGCTGTTGAACAGCCATTCCTATGACACTCTCCAACGTCGGTAGCATTCTGGCTACACTGACTCAGTTAACCCAATTCAACCGGACAAGCGCTCTAACTCACCGCGTTAAAGACTTGTCCGTCCCTGAATTCATCTGTTTGTTGGACTTCATCACCGCTGAATTTCAGCAATTCTTACGGGCGATCGAAATGATCAACAACGAAGCCCTAGAGAGTATGTTAGAGCAGGTGATGGAGGCTTTCACCTTGAAAATCGGTCAAATTTTGCAAGCCGATCGCACCACTATCTTCCTGGTTGATGCCGATAAAGGTCAACTCTGGGCAAAAATCCCCCAGTCTCAGGGAGAGCTAGGAAACGAAACCAACAAAGCGCTGGAAGTTCGGATTCCCATTCATGTGAGTCTAGCGGGTCATGTAGCCATAACGGGTAAGCCTCTCAACATTCCCGATGCCTATAAACATCCACTCTTCAACAAAGAAGTTGATGAACGCCCTGGGTATCATACTAAAGCACTGCTGTACATGCCGATTTTGAGTAGCAGTAAACAGGTTGTTGCCGTAGTGCAGTTATCCAACAAAGCAGGGGGGGTGTCCTTTGATGATGAAGATGAACAACGATTTCGGGACTTTGCCGCCTCCATTGGTATTATCCTAGAAACCTGCCAATCCTTTTACATGGCAGCTCGCAATCAGCGAGGAGCTGCGGCACTGCTCAAAGCTACAGCATCTTTAGGCCAGAGCTTAGATTTAGAAGCAACACTCCGGTTAGTAATGGATCAAGCTCGTGATCTGATGCAAGCCGATCGCAGTACTCTGTTTATGCTGAGTAAAGAGACAGGGGAACTTTGGAGCAAAGTTGCTACAGCAGATGGGGAAGAGTTCATGGAAATTCGCATCCCTGCTAATCGTGGCATCGCAGGTTATGTAGCCTCCACAGGTCAGACCCTCAATATTCCTGATGCCTATAAAGACCCTCGCTTCGACCCCACCACAGACAAACGAACAGGCTATGTAACTCGTAACATCCTCTGTATGCCAGTGTTTAATTCAGGGGGAGATTTAATAGGTGTAACACAGCTCATCAACAAGCACCAAGGCAGCTTCAGCAGTTCGGATGAAGAGTTTATGCGGGCGTTTAATATCCAAGCAGGAATTGCTCTGGAAAATGCCAAACTCTTTGAAAATGTTCTCATTGAAAAGCAATATCAAAAAGATATCCTACAAAGCCTTTCTGATGCTGTAATCTCCACAGATATGCAGGGGAGAATTGTCACCATCAATGATGCGGCGCTGGCGTTGCTTGGTTGTCCCGTCAAGCAATTGGTGAGTAAAAATCGGCAGTTGTGGGAGTACAAACTCACAGGTCGTTATGTTTGGGATGTGGTTCCGATTGACAATCTCAAAAATCGTTTACAAGAGAGCTTGACAACAGGGGCGAAGCATTACGTACCTGAGCAAAATCTAACAGTGGGTCTGTTTAAACGCCCCGAGCAAGCCAAGCGCAACGGACACTTCCCTCAAACAATTAGTGATAGTGTCAGTTGGGAGAGAGCTACAAAAATGATAGAAGAGCCTACCCCTCTTTACATGGGAAATGACGAAAATATCTACATTCTGGCAATTCCCAAAAGTGATGACCCCACTGTTTATATCCCTTGGAATGAGACCCCTTGGGAATCAAACAATTCAACTTACTTATCGCAAGAGCAAGTCCAAGAAATTGAACGTAGTATTAACTTGACCGTTAACCCCCTGACGAATCCAGAAGGAACGGTGCGGGGAGGTCTTGTGGTACTCGAAGATATTAGCCGTGAGAAGCGGATGAAAACGACCATGTATCGCTACATGACACCCCGAGTTGCCGAGCAAGTGATGGCACGAGGGGAAGATAAGCTCATGGTCGGTGAGCGCAAGGAAGTGACGATTCTATTTTCCGATATCCGGGGTTACACCACCCTGACAGAAAATTTGGGAGCTGCTGAAGTAGTTTCACTGCTAAACCAGTATTTTGAAACGATGGTGGAAGCAGTTTTCAACCACGAAGGCACATTGGATAAGTTTATTGGTGATGCCCTCATGGCCGTGTTTGGGGCACCGCTACCGTTACAGGAAAATCATGCGTTAATGGCAGTTCGATCAGCGCTAGATATGCGCTGGCGCTTAGCGGCATTCAATCAGTCACGTCTACAAACCAACCAACCTCTCATCCGCATTGGGATTGGCATTAGTTCAGGAGAAGTGGTAGCGGGCAATATTGGCTCGCAAAAACGCATGGACTATACCGTCATTGGGGATGGAGTGAATCTCAGCGCTCGCTTGGAAAGTGCCACTAAAGAGTATGGCTGCGATATTATTTTAAGTGAGTCTACTTATAACTTGTGCTGTAATCATATTTGGGTTCGAGAGTTAGATCGAATCCGAGTTAAAGGGAAAAACCAAGCAGTGAAAATTTATGAGTTGATTGGCGAATCGGATATGCCTCTTAACGACAAAGCCAAGCGATTTTTAGATCTTTATGAAGCAGGGCGGGGAGCCTATCTCAAACGAGATTTTTATAAGGCTCTCAACTACTTTGAACAAGCCTATCCTTTAAGACCTCCAACCGATCAAGCGGTATTGATCCACTTAGAACGAGCAAAATACTATCGGGATAACCCACCCCCGGAGGGATGGGATGGGGTTCATACGCTGACAACAAAGTGAAAGAAAAAGATGAATTATGAATGACAAAATTTTTAATAATTCATCATTCACCCTTCATAATTCCTAATTGTCTATATCATTATCTCGGAAGGGATTTTCACCAACTTTCAGTTGTTTTTTCGTGTGTTTTAGCTGCTTCCAAAGGTCTTTAATTTTCTGATAAGCTTCTTCTGGAGGCAGTTTGCCAGCGGTTTCTAAGTTACAGATATAGTTAACCCGTTGAGCAAATTCTTGGAGATTGGCATTAAATGCCAAATTTTCCGGCTTCACCTGACCGTAATAACGGCTGCGAGGATAGAAAAAGTTGGTTTTATCTGACATCGTTAACTCCTTTTCGTAAAAATTCTTAAATCGCTTCAATGTGGAAATCAACCCTTCTTTTAGCTTGACACTAAATAGTTTTTCCAAGATTCAACTCATTGAGTGAACGCTCTAAAACAGGAAGCTTTTAATTATATTCAGTAGATTGAGGCTTTTATTGCTTACTGCTTCTATGATTTCCTTGAACAGGAGGATAGAGCAACCGTGGTTTTACGGTATTTTTTGGCAAGCTGTTCTATTAACTCCAAGGTTTTAGCGATTCTTCGGAGGCAAGACCAGCTTTACAGAAAAAGAATCAAACCTTGCTTTCACTAACTTGTCCCCAAGTTCAGACCAAAGATGCCTACAACCAGAACACTCATTGCTGTAGTATCCTTTCCCACTAGGACTTATGCCCGATCGCTGCTGGTGGGATGAAACCGTAAGGGTAAGCCATAGTGTACAGCTACTCTGCCTATAAGCACCATATCAATCTTAACCGAGCTGCAAACATTTGAACTTTAGCAGTCATACCCGTGCTACTTACTTCTATTGTAGTTATGTCAACTTGAATTGGTTTACTTCCGTTGAACCTTGAACTAAACCTGAGCTTAGTTAAAGGTCAGCTCAACCAGAAGGAAAGTCAACTACGTCGATTGAGCAGCCTTAGACACCGACAACTCTACTCTAGGGAGTTCAGTCTTGGATGTAGCTGGCTTTACCGATCGCCCACACTCACAAACTCAATCCTGTTTATGTCTAACCCAGAAAAACTCTACGAAGGTAAAGCCAAAATTCTCTATACCACCGACAATCCAGAAATTCTCCTCACTCATTTCAAAGATGACGCCACAGCCTTCAACGCCCAAAAACGAGGTCAAATTGCGGGCAAAGGCGAAATGAACTGTGCGATTTCGACCCATTTATTCAAGTTACTAGAAGCCGCAGGCATTTCAACCCACTTTGTCGATCAACCCGCCCCCAACCAAATGCGGGTGAAAAAAGTCACCATCGTACCCCTAGAGGTCGTCGTCAGGAACATAGCGGCGGGTAGTTTGTGTCAACAAACTGGGTTGACAGAGGGCAAGGTGCTTCCCTCGCCGCTCGTAGAATTTTATTTGAAGAACGATGCCTTGGGAGACCCCTTGTTAACACGCGATCGCTTGTTACTCTTGGAACTAGCCACCCCTGAACAGCTAGACGAGTTAATCAGCCAAGCATTACGAATTAACGAGATTCTCAAGGAATTTTTCAACCGTTGCGGCATTACGCTAGTGGACTTCAAGCTAGAGTTTGGAGTAAATTCCACTCAACAATTACTTTTAGCCGATGAAATTAGCCCTGATACCTGTCGCCTTTGGAACCAATCTGAAACTGATCCGGAGCGTCGAGTAATGGACAAGGATCGATTTCGTCGCGATTTGGGGAATGTAGAAAACGCCTATCAGCAAGTTTTAGAGCGAGTTTTGGCAACCCAGAGCACGAATCATCCATAAATATTACTCAATAGCGATAGGCTTTCTCGCTAAAACGCTTCACAGACAATGGACAATGGACATCGAATCCAAAGCTGATAGCTGACCTGCAATCAATAAATGGTGGTGTGTGGAAGTGCAAAACGATCTTAAAGACATACGCTTATCTCCTTTTTTAGCAGCCATGCTGGCTGCTTCAGCTACTTTCTGTTTATCCAACCCAGCCAAGGGGCAAACCCCTGATCAGCCTGCACCAGACGCTAATGCTTCTGGCTCGATCTTCAAACCGATTTATGTTAATCAGGATGCTGTTCCTGTAGAAGTGGAACCACAAGCATCAAAGCAAGACCAAGCAGCAGGTACTGCTCAAGTTGTCGTTGAGACAAAGCCTGTAATAGAAAGCTCGATGGAGCAAAAGAAAGCAGGCGAAGACGCACAGTCTTTATCCCTTTCTCCCGTTACCTCTAAATCTCCGAACCTCCAACCCCTAATGGCGCAGGAGGCTCCGACCCTAGAAATCTCCCCGACGCCAACACCAACCCTAGAACAGGCTCCTGAACCCTCGCCAACACCAACCCTAGAACAGGCTCCTGAGTCCTCGCCAACACCAACCCTAGAACAGGCTCCTGAACCCTCGCCTTCTCCTGAGACTCAAGTCCAACCCTCCGAATCGGAGCCACGAGTTCTGGTGGGAGAGGTTCTGATTAACGGTGCAACAGGGGAATTGGAAGATGAAATCTACCGGGTGATCAAAACCCGAGCGGGACAGGCAACGACCCGCTCTCAGTTACAGGAAGATGTAAACGCGATCTTCGCCACTGGCTATTTCTCCCGTGTGAATGTGCAACCGGAAGATACACCGTTGGGCGTTCGTGTGACTTTCGTGGTAGAACCTAACCCCATCCTACGAAACGTTGCCGTGCAAACAGTACCCGAAGGAGCAGATACACGAGTACTACCCCCTCAAGTCGTCGATAACATCTTTAGCGAGCAGTACGGTCAAATCCTCAACCTGCAACAACTCCAAGAAGGCATCAAAC
>CBKWLJ010000239.1:0-13732 GCA_966675205.1 uncultured bacterium | reverse complement strand
AGGGAAGGGGGCTGGGGGGTTAGGGGGTTAGGTTTATTAAGTAATTAGGCGGAGTATGATGATTCTTCAGAATTTTGAACATTGCTTTGATTCTCATTTACTCCAGAAATGGTGGACTCAATTCCTTCTTCATCACGCTTCTTCAGTAAAAACTGAACCCAACTATTGTGATCTGTTTTATAACTAGACTTGGCTGCCATTTCAGCATCCTTGAGAGCTTGTTCAAAAAGCTTACGATCACCACGAATCAGTGACAGATGGTACAGTGCCTTCGATTTTTCGTAGCGAGCATCGTCTGCATAAAGGATGTCCCGATGTGAAGAAGCAACCTCAAGCAAATCGATCGCACGCTCAAACTCTTTTATCTTGTCCTCTTTAGCTAGTGTATATCGGTTTGCCTTACGCCACAAAGCAGCACCATGATGGAGCTTTGCAACATCAGTGTACTGCTGTTCATTGAGCGTCTCTAGTTGATCAAAGAATAATACTGCTTGGGGATAGTTACGCCTTTTATAGGCTTCCTCCGCTTTGCTTCGCAATTGGTAAGGTTCCACTTCTGCTGGATTGAGCTGCGGTTCCTCTGCAACCTCGACATTTTCAGTGATTACTTCGCTTCCATTAGCACTATCCAGCGGTTCTGTAATAGATGAGGGGATCTTTGCTGGCATCCAGCTTTTGATAATAGCTTGAGAGATTAATTCCTCTCGAACTGGCTCTACCTCAGCAGCAAAACGATGATACTCGCCATCAATATCTTCATTTATTTCACCACTTAATCCTTCTAATCTAAAAAGAAGGGATATTTTTATATCATTGTCAATATAAACAAACGGAGAAGCTAACCATCTTGCTGAATTTTCATCAGCTATTTTTTGCCATTCCCAATATGTTTTATCGTCATCAA
This sequence comes from uncultured bacterium, assembly GCA_966675205.1. GTDB lineage: Bacteria > Cyanobacteriota > Cyanobacteriia > Cyanobacteriales > Coleofasciculaceae > JBFLZA01. The sequence goes on along the minus strand of CBKWLJ010000239.1, from coordinate 12,828 downwards.
TTCCTCGAACTTGTCCATATTCACCACTACCTGTTACATAGCTACGCTTATTAGCAATTTGTCCCCTGAGAGGTGGATGCCATTTTGTAATCGTTGGGTTTGCAGTGGGAGGTTCTGCTTGCCATTCTGTTGAAGGGGTAAGCAGCGAGAGTACCTCTCTACGAAGACCTGCGTGTAGCTTCCGAAAGGTATCTCCCGAAATCGGAACATGAGCAATTTTGTTACGGAGTGAATTGATGGCGTAGAAGCGTCCGAGTCGAGAAAGCTCATCGTCTTCATAAGTTGAAGGAACTGGTGCAATACTCTGCCAAGTTGTAAGAAACGCTAATGGAACTCCTTGCTGTTTCTTCGCTGAGTGGTTTGAATGGGTAGTAGGTATTTCTTCTAGATACTCTTTAACCGAAGCCACGAATGGACATTGAGGTTGTTTGTTCGAGTTCAGGCGTCCAAAGCGACCAAGTATATCAATCCACCCACCAATACTGCCATTGCTAAGACAGTCTATTACCATCTTTCGCAATTTATTCAAGTCGTCTATGCAACTCGGTTCACCTTCCCAAAAATGCAGAAGCCTTGTAACCAAAGCAGATCCAAGTGTGACTACTAAGGATTCTTGGATGTGAATTAATCGCCAAGTATGCTCATAAAAAGCTGTAGGCTCCGAGATCAGACGCCGACGATAGGCATCAAAAGCATTGGCAATAGGTGTCCATAACCGATACTGTGCCATTAAACCCTTACCTCGTCAAACTAAAATTGCTGCTTGGCTGTTGTAACTGTTATAGCCAATTTAGCCCTTTGAAGTTTAGGATTTGTCACCATTCCTAATAGCCCTGTATCCAACATGATTATCCTACTCATGGAAACAAAGGTCGATTAGAAAGACGATCTTCATCAAGCACCTGACGGAGATATTCCCAGGTTTCGGTCTGTTCTTGCTCATCTCCTTCTTCTTCCCATTGTCTAAGCAGTTCACTCAGTGCCATCTGTCGCACAGATTTCTTTACAGGGTCAGGATTCTTAATTTCGTCCATCGCCTCTGCATTATGCGATCGCACCGATTTCATTGTCACGCTTTCACGAAATAGACGCACGATTTGCAGTAAGTTCGGCAAATATTCTTCTGGTGTTCGCTGGATTTCTAGAATTAACTTAGCTAAGACGTGATTGTCACTTGCGACAGAGTTTTCTTGTAGAGAACCGCTTTCGGTAATCGGTGTGTTGGCTACATTACTTAAATCTTGCTCAGGCATGGTTTACTCCTTTACTTTATCTTTTCCCACCTTAGCAATCAGCGAAAATTTCATTCTCCTGTAATTTGTTCCCGTACCCAAGCTCGAAAAGCTCTCATCGTCTTATTCCTACCCACAGTCTTTACCTGACTCAAATATTGGGGAATTATTTCAACAAGGGGTAAGTTAGGAAAAATCGGACTAAACGCTGACTCGATATACTTCCCATCCCGCAACACATTAATCTGTAACTTCCCCTTTTCAAACCGCCAAAGTTCAGGTACTCCCAAGGCTTCATAAATACTCGGATGAGTACGAGACGTTACATCAATTTCTAAAGCTAAATCGGGTGGCGGATCGACGGACAAGTCTAACCGTTCTTTTCCTCTAACTGCGGCTTCATTTTGAATATAAAAGCAGTTATCCGGTTCTATCCCTTTGAGCATCTCCTCAGTTTTGAAAGTAGTAGAGCCCAGAGGATAAAAATCAATATCTAGTTCTTCTAGGAGAATTTCAATAAAATTAGTGATAAAGAGCTTTCTGGTTTCATGTTCTGGCAAGGGCGTCATAATTTCTAAGATTCCATTCTCATAGGCTACTCTTGACGCCCGATGTTCTCCTAACTCTTCTAAAATAATTTCAAATTCTTGCCAGGTTACATCCTGTAGAAATACTTTATGACCTGGCGGTATATTAAATCGCTTTAATTCCAACAGCATTGCGTGACGCTCATTTTCAATATTGGAAAAATAGGGTGGGCATTGGTCACCCTACTTTAGTAATTATCGTCTACTCATCAGAACGCCACAATATTCGATATTAAAATAACAATTCCTACTAGGATAACGAGGACTAAACTAGCAATTATACCGTGGCGTCGGGAGATAATATCAAGAACTACTAGTAGCCAGAACAAGGCAATCTCAACTGTACTAGCAATGAGTATAACTCTAATATAAGATTGGAGAACATAGCTGGCAGGCGGAATATAAATCGTGTTAGGAGAGGATGAGTAGTCTAGGCTCCGCCAGACTAAATGCACTGCTGTCAAAACTATTAATATGGCTGCTATCACTGTTAGGATAACGGCGACACCCTTGAAAAATCTACTCATCAACTTTCTGCTGTAGCCTGGGTTTAAGTCGTAGGGGCGTATTGCAATACACCCCTACCGTTGTCAATCACTATCGACCTGCTGCTGTAGGCATACCCAAAATATCTTCAATTCGGGGCATTTCTTCCAACGGAATCACGCGACCTTCATCCTCGAAATTAGCAATTTGATCGAAGTTGAGATACCGATACAAATCACCAGCAAAGGGATTAATCTTCTTCGTCACAATGTCCATGTATTCTTCAACGGTGGGAATGCGGCCCAACAGCGCACAAACTGCTGCTAATTCCGCAGAACCGAGATACACTCGTGCATCTTTCCCCATGCGATTGTTAAAGTTCCGGGTAGAGGTGGAAAACACCGTTGCGCCATCTTCGACTCGTGCTTGGTTCCCCATACATAGAGAACATCCAGGCATTTCCGTCCGTGCACCTGCCGCAGCAAACGTGCCGTAAACCCCTTCTTCCCGCAGTTGCTTTTCATCCATCCGGGTAGGAGGACAAATCCATAGCCGAACTTTTACCGTTCCTGCACCTTCTAATATCTTGGCAGCAGCGCGATAATGTCCGATATTGGTCATACAAGAACCGATGAATACTTCATCAATCTTGTCACCCGCACATTCGGACATTAACTTGATATTATCCGGGTCATTCGGTGCAGCAACAATCGGTTCCTTGATTTCGTTCAAATCGACTTCGATAATATCTGCATACTCGGCATCTACATCAGCAGACATTAACTCAGGATTTGCCAACCATTGCTCCATTTTGGCAACACGGCGCATGAGGGTTCGGCCATCTTGATAGCCTCGCGCCACCATATTTTTCAACAGCGCTACATTGGAACGCAGATACTCCGAAACCGTTTCTGTACTCAGCTTAATCGTGGAACCTGCACATGAACGTTCCGCCGTCGCATCGGTGAGTTCAAACGCTTGCTCAACTTTCAAATCCGGCAAGCCTTCCATTTCCATAATTCGTCCGGAGAAGACGTTTTTCTTGTTCTGTTTAGCAACGGTTAACTTGCCTTGTTGCATGGCGACGTAGGGAATTGCGTTCACAATATCCCGCAGTGTTACCCCCGGTTGCAATTCACCCTTGAACCGCACCAATACCGATTCCGGCATATCCAACGGCATTACCCCCAACGCCGCCGCAAAGGCAACCAACCCGGAACCAGCAGGGAAGGAAATTCCCAAGGGGAAGCGAGTGTGGGAGTCACCGCCAGTGCCTACGGTATCGGGTAGCAACATCCGGTTTAACCAGGAGTGGATAATGCCATCACCGGGACGCAATGCTACACCAGCACGAGTGGAGAAGAAATCGGGTAAGTCTTTATGCGTCTTGATATCAACGGGTTTGGGATAGGCTGCGGTATGGCAGAAGCTTTGCATCACCAAGTCGGCACTGAATCCTAAACAAGCGAGTTCTTTCAATTCGTCGCGAGTCATAGGGCCAGTGGTATCCTGAGAACCAACCGTCGTCATTACAGGTTCACAGGATGTACCGGGACGCACACCGGGTAAGCCGCAAGCTTTCCCTACCATCTTTTGCGCTAAGGTGAAGCCTTTACCTGTGTCCTCTGGTTGTTTGGGACGAATGAACAGGGTACTGGGTTCTAATCCCAAGGCTTCACGGGTTTTATCGGTAAGAGCACGTCCAATTAATAGAGGAATCCGTCCCCCTGCACGAACTTCATCGAGTATGGTATCGGGTTTGAGGGTGAAGCTGGAAATGACTTCTCCCGCTTCGTTGGTGATTTCCCCTTTATAGGGATAGATGGTAATCACCATTCCCGTTTCCATCTGGCTAACATCGCACTCAATGGGTAGGGCACCCGAATCTTCAGCCGTGTTGAAGAAGATGGGGGCAATCTTTCCACCCAAAATGTATCCCCCACTCCGCTTGTTGGGAACGAAGGGGATATCGTCGCCAATATGCCATAGTAGGGAATTAATTGCTGATTTGCGGGATGAGCCTGTACCTACAACATCCCCAACATAAGCGACAGGATACCCTTTTTCTTTGAGTTGGGCAATGGTTTCTAGCCCTCCCGGCATCCGCGATTCCAGCATCACCGTAGCGTGCAGGGGAATATCTGGGCGGGTCGTGGCGTGGGGGGCGGGGGATAAATCGTCGGTATTGGTCTCTCCCGGCACCTTAAACACCGTGACGGTAATCGCTTCCGGCAGTTTGGGTCGGCGAATAAACCAATCAGCCTCGGCCCAAGCGTCAATCACTTGCTTGGCGTAGGGATTAACCTCAGATAAAGCAAGGACATCGTTGAAGGCATCAAAGACTAAAGTGGTCTTACTTAATGCGATCGCAGCCTCACCTGCTAGCAGTTCGTCGTGAGATTTGAGCAGATCGATTAAGGATTGAACGTTATAACCCCCTACCATTGTCCCCAACAAATCGATCGCCCCTTGGGGACTAATCAAGGGACTGGTGATTTCACCCTTAGCAATTGCCGTTAAAAATCCTGCTTTAACATACGCCGCTTCATCCACCCCCGGAGGAACGCGATCGCGCAATAATGCCATTAACGCTTCTTCTTCACCTGCTGGGGGATTTTTCAGCAGTTCACACAGTTGGGATGTCTCCTGGGCATTAAGGGGTAGTGGCGGAATACCCAACGCCGCCCGTTGGGCAACCTGTTGACGATAAGATTCAAGCATCAGAACAACCTCCTATAAGTAGCACCTGAAAAATTTTGCCAGTTCATGTAAACATTTCTCAAAGCAAGAGCTTACCAAAGCATCACGGGTTTAAAGTCCTGCCCTTCAGGGCGTACAAATGTATAATCAAGTATGGGCAGGGCGTTGTCCATTGGGCTAGATAGTGTAAGACGGGTTATGCCTGCAACTATTGTTTGAACCCAAAATCCTCACGCCTTTAGGCTAAGGAGTACGTCAATGCCACCCTAGCGTTTTTTACTCTTGAGGGTGTACGCCTTGATACAAGGAATGCATCGACACTATTCCAAGTGTTACAAGATGTTATCGCAAAAAACAGAAGGCAGATGGCTCCAAGGCAAAAGGTTGATTATTAATACCTAGTTGTTTGGGCCGTTAAAGAAAGTTCTAATCTTTAGGGCGATAGCTATACATCAGTTTGGGGTTTTCACCTCATGAAAAAAGGGCGATCGCTTTTTGATCGCCCAGTCTCTTGATTTGACCAACAAATTTCCCGTTCTGAAAAACCTTATTGCAGGGGAAGCGTCATTTTTTCCTGCTCAAGCAGACGCATCAGCTTCTCATCCCCTTTTGCTTTCGCAACTTGTATGCGACGTTCTAAATTTTTGCGGATATTGGCCAGGTGAGTTCTTGTCACCTCATCCAACACTTTTTCCCGCTCGCGTTTGTGATAACCGGGCAACGTGCAGCGATTTGCCATTGCAGAAGTTGGCATCGCCATAGCGGGCCGACCGGTACGATAAGCAACGCCACGATACCTTAGATCATGTACGGGGGCGGGTTCTGGAATATGTCTAACATAGTGCGATCGCCAAGCTTGCCCCCGGTAGGTACCGCCAATCTCACCTTCAGTGACTTCGAGTACAGGGGATGTATTTTCGTATTTAATGCCCCGGTAAGAGAGTTTCATATCCTTTTGCCTCCGATTACTTGTTTTGAAACTGTTTGTGTACTAACGTTCGCAGCTTGATAGCTATCTATCTACGTCTGTGGGCAACACCTTGATTAATCAAAGTCAATGGGCGCTGTATATTTACGACGCAACGGCGTAGGACGGTAAACTCTCCAAGCTTGGCCTCGGTACAAACCGCCAACCTCGCCTTCAGTAACTTCCAGCGTTGAGGGTTCGATTTCGTAACTGACGCCACGGTAAGAGAGTTTCATTAGGTTGCGCCTCTGGCTTGATTAAGTAGCAACGGTTCTTGATGAGTTGAGGGACGCGCAGGCACCTTGTTTAAAGTTTGCCCTAACATCCCTCTTTCCCTTCTTTGCCATTCGACATCTGACTTTGGATAGAATTTCCCAATTCAGATTACATTCAAAAATATTTCTGTATCTAATTTAACAGTTTTGCAGGGCATTGGGCGAAATGTTAAAAAATCATCACAAAATAACCTTCTAATCGGTCGAAATCACCCATGAGATTTAGCTGATCAGGCGAAGCTTAAGCTCATCTGACTTTTCACGACATTTCGCAACCTGGCTCATGCCCCTAGTGCAAGAAGGCAGAAGAAAAAAGGCAGAAGGCAGAAGGGAAGAACGCTTGTACACTAGGCTTTTTAACCTTTTTGGACTGGTGGGTTATTTTTGCTGCGCTGAACTACTAGTTGAGAAATCAGAAGAAAGGTAATTAATGATACCAATTGTATTTGCCAGTCCACCTGACGCCAGCTTATTCTAAAGAACGCAATGGCGGTGTTTGGGTGGTTAAGAAGCATTGTTAGAATATTTGAATCTTTTAGTAGGTAGTCAAGGAAATCCGGTTAAAGCTCCTTCCCATCGGTTTGATGGGTGGTCGCTAGAAGCTCGAAATCCTGAAGCGATTAAAGCTTGGATGCCGGTGTGGGAATGGTTGTACCGTCATTACTTTCGGGTTCAAACTGAAGGCTGGCATCATGTTCCTTCACAGGGAAAGATGTTAATTGTCGGTTCCCATAATGGCGGTTCGGCTTCACCGGATACGTCGATGTTCATGTACGACTGGTTTTGTCGGTTTGGCTATGATCGCTTAGCCTATGGACTCATGCATCCGTTGGCCTGGAAGTTTCCGAGTGTGGCACGGTTAGCGGCTGAGGTGGGAGCGGTTTTGGCTCACCCTACCATGGCAATTGAAGCACTACGGCGAGATGCGGCAGTCCTCGTCTATCCGGGTGGGGCACAAGATATGTTCCGTCCCCACAATTGGCGCGATCGCATTCACTTTGCAGGACGTAAGGGATTCATTAAACTGGCACTGCGGGAAGAAGCACCCATTGTGCCGATTATTTCTCACGGTGCCCACGATACCCTATTTGTTTTGGGAGATTTTTACCAACAAGCCCTACAACTTTACGAATGGGGCGTTCCGATGTTTTTTGAGCCGGATATGGGGGTGTTTCCTATTTACTTGGGGCTGCCTTGGGGGTTGTCGCTGGGACCTTTGCCGAATATTCCCCTGCCTGTGCAAATTCGTACTCGTGTCTGTGCACCGATTGTGTTTGAGCGCTACGGCAGAGAAGCAGCTAGCGATCGCGATTATGTCGATGCCTGTTATGAACAGGTCTGTAGCCAAATGCAACAGGAACTTGACGATTTAATCGAGCGCACTAGCAACACCTAGCCATACAGAATTGGAAAAACTGGATAGGTTGAGAGGAGTATGGGGAATAGGAAAAAATTACTAATTCCCCATTTTTTAGCCCTTGATCATTAGTAGCAAGCTTAATAGAACCTAAATTCACAGATAATTTAGTGGTTAATAATAAAGTTACTGACAATCCGCTATCAGGAAAAAAACACAAAACTGTTATTTCCTATACATCTAGTAAGTAGCCTACAGCACAAACGATTGATAGCTCTGATATCCCACAAAATCGTAAAATAATGACGCATTATTTTAATGCATTTCATACATATATAAAAAAATAATTGTATTTTTTTATACAGTTTTTAAATAGAAATTTTGATGACTCTAGGCTTATAAATCAAAGAAATCAACAAAACATTCAACTTGCATTTCTCAACAGGATTTTTTTAAACTTAATCTTCTGTTATATTTTAAAGAGTTAGAGAAATGTTTGTATAGATAATTGTTAAGAGAGTCATAATTCTTTTACCAACTAAAGTCTAAAATTTGAGGATAGCGCTTAAATTTTAATTGGTTCTCTCTTGAATCTTTTTCAATCTTTAGTTGAACAGCTATGTCTACCACAGGCTTTCTCAGAGACTTTCCCTTGCCGGAAATTTTTCAATTTATCGATACAGGACGTAAATCCGGTGTGCTGAGACTGCGTGCCCTGCAAGAATTTCCAACAACAATGCCGCCAGCATATTACATCTGGACGTACAAAGGGCGCATTGTGGCAGCAGCTAATCGATTAGACCAGCAAGGTTTAATTTCGCTAATTCAGCAGCGCCATTGGGTCAGCAATCAGGTTGTCACTAAACTCATCGAGTTCTACCCAAACAACCAACCCTTGGGTTTGTGCCTCAAGAATCATGGTGTTTTACAAACAGAACAACTGAAACATCTATTCCAAGTTCAGGTTTTGCAGCAGGTATGTGCTTTGTTTCAACTCAAAGATGGTCAGTTTAAGTTTGATCAGAATGTACCCATCCCTATGCGGGAGATGACAGGGTTAAGTCTACCTGCATCAGTTGCCAATCAATACGCTTTGATTAAAGTCATGCTAGAGAAAATTGAGCATCGGTGTTTGGATAAATGTTTGGATGTGACAGCGATACCAGCCTATGCTCATTAGGATTAGCGAAAACTTATCTATTTTGTTGGAGAGGGATAAAGGGGAAGGGGAAAAGGGAAAAGGATAATCTTTCTTTTCTCATCATTAAACCGCGACTGTGTTGGCGACGTAGTAATCTAATCCATGATGGAAACAGGATACTCCTGCGATCGCTACCGAGTCACTGAACTGATGCAACAATTGTCCCTCCCCTTGACTTTACCCAGTACTGAATCGGCTCAAGGAGTCTGGTGTCAGGCAATGCTGCAAGCACTGGGCGTCAACCGTAACCCTGCCTGGCCCGACCAATTTGGTTCATCGCTTCGGCAATGGTTGAGACAACAGGGGCATTCTCCCATTAGAACCTTGAGCTTGTTCTCGGGTGGCGGTGGGCTGGATATCGCCTTCCATGACTGCGGGTTTGAGATTGTTCAGATGATTGAGTTAGAAGCCAAGTATGTGCAGACACTCATCCAAAACTCCCAACTCGGAAAAAGGTTAGAAAACGCCCAACCCCTTTGCATTGATATTCGAGAATTTTTCCCCAATCCTGATTTAAACGTAGATTTCATTATCGGTGGCCCCCCGTGCCAAACTTTTTCCGCAGCCGGGAGAAGGGCGGCTGGCGTTGCAGGAACCAGTGATGCTCGCGGTACTCTGTTTCAAGAATATGTCCGCATCCTCAAAACGCTTCAACCCAAAGGATTTTTGTTTGAGAACGTTTATGGAATCACTGGGGCACAAAAGGGAGAAGCTTGGGCATTAATTCAAACTGCTTTTAAGGAGGCAGGCTATACGATTCATTTTCGGGTACTTGATGCGGCTGATTATGGCGTACCGCAGCATCGAGAACGTCTATTTATTGTGGGGCTTAGAGCAGGGAGCTATCAATTTCCCTATCCCACTCATGGGCCGGATTCTCCCGATAAACAACCTTTTTATACCGCAGGAGAAGCGGTTGCCGGGGCGGATATCGTTGATGCCGTTGCAGGAATTGGAGGAAGATACGGGCACCTGTTAGCAGACATTCCACCCGGCTTAAATTACAGCTTTTATACCCAGGAGATGGGACATCCCAACCCAGTATTTAGTTGGCGTTCCAAGTTTTCAGATTTTCTCTACAAAGCTGATTCTGAAATGCCCGTGCGGACAATTAAAGCACAGGGAGGACAATACACTGGACCTTTTAGCTGGGAAAATCGCAGATTTACGGTTGCAGAACTCAAGCGACTGCAAACGATTCCTGATAGTTATGAGTTGGTAGGGAATCATCAAGTTTGTATTGAGCAAATCGGGAATTCAGTACCGCCGCAGTTAGGGCGAATTTTAGCGCTGAGTATTTTGGAACAAGTGATGGGTGTGCAGTTGCCGTTTCCCATGCCCTATTTATCGTCAGAGAAGAAACTGGGATTTAGACAGCGCAAACGTCAACTGACAGAGAGATATGCTCAAAAGGCTAAGGATGCGATCGCAAATTTCAAAAAAACCCAAACTACAACCTCAACCCTACCACCAACTTATCCGATTCAGGAACAAGCTATACGATTTTTATCTCCTGATTTTGATTGGTCTGCTAAACAATTACCTAACAGCGTCAAAATTAACTTGAAATATGACCTCAGTCATTCAGATTGGATGATTGCAGCACAGCAGGATGATATTGGGAATGAAAATTATCAATATGTAATAGAAATCTCTTCTGCTTCAGGTTACGAGGATTGGATTTTAGGTACTGGTAAAGTCAAACTTTGTGCAAATAATTTAAATCATCCTTGGTTTACAGCCCTATGGAAAGCCTTTGAAGAAAAATTAAGAGAGATAACCGGAATGGCTGACTTAGTACAGCTCTCTGGTTACTACCAGTACAGCCCTCGAATTAGAGGAGATTTACGGGTTCATTCCCGTTTGAATGTTGAGCCATTATGGCGCGTGATTCAATGTGTGGTAGGAGGCATTGGTGTTTCAACTCAGCTATCAGCACAAGATTTAGGATTGTTATGGGCAGTTGATGCTGATGATGTATTGTCTTATCTGCAAGCTTTACGAGGCTTGGGATATGAAGTGAGAAATCACAATACTAATCCCCGAATTCCGGAGAAAGATTATCTAATTCCCTATGCATTTCCTACACTCACTCCCAAAAGCGTACAACTCCGCAAAAAATTAATAGAAACAGATGCTCTCAAATCCGCTTAATTATGAATTACGGACGTTGCTAACGCGAGAGCGACTATTGAGAATTACGAATTAGGGCGAGACATTGCTCCAATTGATAAACCCCCTCCTCGTTAATGAGGAAGGGGTAGGGGGAGAGGTTATATAGACTTGCTGCTCTCATCTCAGCAGTTCTTCCCTCATTCTCCATCTTCTCATTAATTTGAAAGTGATGGAGATGTTAACGGTCTTACCTCCCACCCATCGCGCTGGCAAATTCCAAGACTCTATCATGGCTAATCGCTAAATGCGAGGATGTTCGTGCATCCTGCAAAAGCGATCGCATCAACTAACTAAGCATTAATACTCACTCAGTCTGCCGCACCGTCTTACCTTAGAGGTCGAGCGCTGAGCGATGATACTGGCACTCACCCAACTTGGGAGTACAGCCGGAGTTGTTGATTGCTCTTTCTCGCTAGGAGCCTGTACTTTGGCTTCTAACACGGTGGTGTCAAACTCAGTCTTTGCCCGTTCAGCATTGAGCATCGACTTCTCTGAATATAGGGATTGCATATCATTAATATTTTCTTGTTGAGAGACTTGAAGTTTTGCCATGGGTAGATATTCTCCGCAGAATTGCTTAACAAAAGTTATTTCATGTCTGAGATGCACCTGAAAAGGTGAGATTTGTCAATACCCCGGATAATTTTTTTGGTAATGGTGAAGATATGAGCTGTGGTTCTGCGTAACGTTCGTGTCCGTTCTTTTGGGTCGGTTTGTGTTTTGTAAAGAAGTTTTGCTCGGAGTATTGATTTATTAATCTTCAATATATAGGATAAGTTGCTTAAAATAAAAGCATCAGTTTCTTTAATAATCATTAAAAAAATTAACTAGATAATATAGAGGGATAGAGTACTGTCAATAAGCAACTCTATTGCAATTGCGTGGTGTCTGAGGTAAAGCATGAGGAATAGTATCACTGTTCTACCTCCATCCGCGAAGAAGGCAATAGCTCCTGTTGTGAAACAATCATTGTGTTCTGGTGGTGGTGCGATCGCCAATTGCCTCCAGATGCTGAACATAGGCTTTAATCCCATATGAATACTCGTAAAACCCAAATCGAAGTCATCGAACAATCGACCGATTCACAACTAACGTTAGATAAATTTTTGACCTTATCATTTGACCTATGCTGTCAAATTGGGGAAAAGGGCTATTTTTTACAGCTCAACCCAGCTTGGGAAAACCTGCTGGGATGGACTGTATCCGAACTACTGAGTACCCCTTGGCTAGAGTTGGTTCATCCTGATGACAGGGAAGTCACGCTCCATGCCCAAAGGCAGTGTTCCCAACAGAACATAGTGGAATATGAGAATCGCTATCGCCATGAAGATGGAAGCTACCGTTGGTTGACTTGGCGAGTTTCACAGGTTCAGGATGGATGTTCCTATGCCGTTGCCAAGGACGTTACTGCCACTAAACAGACGGAGGAAGCATTACACTCCCTCCGCTCTAGTGAGAGACGATTTCGTGCCGTCTTCAACCAAGCGTTCCAATTTGCCAGCATTCTTCGGCTAGATGGTACGATTTTGGAAGATAACCAAGCGGCGATGGATTTTTGCCAACTTCAGCGTGAAGACATCGTGAGTCGTCCATTTTGGGAATTAAAGTGTTGGACGATTTCTCCAGAAACTCAAGAACGATTGAAAAAGGCGATCGCTTCCGCCGCAGCAGGTAATGTTGTTCATTATGAAGCGGATATCTTGGCTCCTGACAATTCGGTTATAACCATTGATTTCTCGCTTAAGCCTCTATTGAATGAAGCAGGACTGGTAGAGTTCTTATTTGCTGAAGGTTTTGACATACTCCCCCGTTAAGTTCTACGAACTATAACGGGGGATTCCCAAGAAC
>CBKWLJ010000238.1:0-13802 GCA_966675205.1 uncultured bacterium | reverse complement strand
TTGCTAGAACTAAGATAAGTCAACTGTTCAGTTGAGCCACTAAAGAAAAAAGGGCTGTTTTGGCTTCCTGGTTCTCTCGTAAAAGAATGAAAATAGGCAAATTTGAGAGAGAAACACCCTAACAGCATTCTAGCGAAATATAACTTTACTTATGGCAAAAAACTGACTGTTAATAGGATATCGATCTTTTTTTGGACATCTACCTAAATCAATACTCCGGAAAGCTTTATTGCAGTTGAGTAAAAGTTAGTGTATCGCTACAGAATCATACCCTTGAAAATAGATTTTAAGGGAACAATATTAAGGGTGTAATCAGTAATAGACTCAGTCATTGAACTGTCATAGTTCAGCGTTTTTTAACCTATCCACACAGTTTTCGGGAATTCAAATCATGGTAGTTGCTCAGCATTTATTGCGTCAAGAAATCGGAGATTTTAGCAGCATTATCTGTTTCAAGGCAGTTGTTGTTGGTGTAGAAGAAGCATTAGGTGAAAAAACAGCTGCGATCGCATTAGTTTCAGCAGGGCGTCAACGCGGTAAAAAGTTAGCTGAAGAGCTCAAGTTAGCTGACAAAGGTACAGAAATGGGTCTAGATGAAGTCACCGAGAAAGTCTGTTATGCCTTGGGGAAAGACGGCACTCGCTTGTGTGTTGTTGATCAAATTACCCAAGAAGGCGATGTCTACAAAGTCTATACCCGCGAAACTATTTGCTCAGCAGGCGAACCAGAAGGTTCTCCACGGCAATGTACGTTTACTCTAGGAGCGATTCAAGGGTTTTTAGAAGCGTTCTTAGGCAAGCGCTTACGGGGGCAACACACGGAATCAGTGTTACGGGGTGGCAGCCACGATGTCTTAGAGTACATCATTCTCGGCTAAATCAAGGCTACCCAACACTCTCTCAGAAGTAATACAAATCTGGCCCTATTTTTGTACAAATTCTATGGGCCAGGAAAACACGAAATAATCAAATCGTACTCTCTTACTTTAGAGTAGGAATCTAATCATGGCAATTAATACTGCAAAAATCGGTCATGTCCTGCAAAACTTTGTGACAGCAACTGCTGATGTTCAAGGAGCAGCAATCGTTACCCCCGATGGTTTACCACTCGCTTCAAGCTTGCCCAGTGGAATGGATGATGAACGGGTTTCAGCGATGTCTGCTGCCATGCTCTCGTTAGGTGAGCGAATTGGTAAAGAGCTTGCACGAGGAGGCATTGATCGGATCTATGTGGAAGGACAAGAGGGCTTGAGCGTTTTAACCAGTTGTGGTGAAGAAGCAGTGTTTCTTGTTCTCGCGGGGAAAGCCGCTAAGCAAGGAGTTTTGATGTTAGAAATTAAGCGGGCACTGGCCGAACTCAAACTTCTTCTGCTGTAGGACATTTCTATGTAGAACTACCCAGCCTCCTGTTTGATTAACAGACAGGGGGCTTTATTTAGCCTCATGTTAAAACTTAGCAAGTTAAAAGTTATGACCTTCTAACCTGCAACCTTCTAACCTACAACCCTTTAAAAGTTAACAAGTTGAAAGCTAGCAAGTTAAAAGTTATGACCTTCTAACCTGCAACCTTCCAACCTACAACCTTCTAACTTATATGGAGTCCAATCAAATGAAAACCATGCGTGCTGTAGTAGCAGGAACGGTAGGGGCTGGCAAATCTACTTTGGTGAGAACGCTTAGTGAAATTGAAGTGGTAGACACAGATCGTACTGCCACTGATCAAACCAGCCTCTTGAAGCCAGAAACCACTGTTGCCTTGGACTTTGGCAGGCTGATACTTGCTCCCAACATGGACTTGCATATCTACGGTACTCCGGGTCAAGCTCGCTTTGATTTTATGTGGGAGCTTTTGATTCAAAATGCTCATGGTTATATTTTGCTAGTTGCAGCCCATCGCCCTAATGATTTCCAGTACGCTCGTGAAATTATGTCGTTTATTAACGAACGGATGCAAATTCCAATGGTGATTGGGTTAACCCATATGGATTGTCCAGGCGCACTCTTTCCGGAGGAGATTATGATGTCTCTGGGTTACAACATTCATGATAAAAATCGTCCTCCTGTTGTGAATATAAATCCCCTCGATCGCACTTCTGTCCTTGAAGCACTAGTTGCGTTGATGGCTGCCATGATTGCAGAGAGTAACGTGCATCTCTCCTACACGCCCTAAAAAACTCAGCTGTCGTGCTGACTATTTCGCTCATTGACAGAAAAAAAGCAGGGGAAAAGGGGAATTAAGCCTTTCGCTTTTTTCCCGCACCCGATCCCATGCAAAGTAGATGCACAACAGCTAATCAATCATGTACCAATGTTGATGATTGTGGCGACACGACAAGCCACTGGAGCAAGAAATGGTTGGGGATAAACCAAAGTATGAACTGCACTTTCACGCCAGTGTGCCAAGTGCTGTTGTTCAGGACTATAAAAACGTTACACAGCTTTTTCAGGAGAGCTTGGCTCAATTAGCAGTTGTGCCTTTGCATCAGCTTCCTGCCGATTTGACTGACTTCACTGGCCGCCAAGACGAATTAGAGCAGGTAATGGCATGGCTGCAACCTATACCAGCAAGCGCAAATTCTCCAAGCCGAACTCAAAAAGCGATCGCTGTGATCACAGGGATGGCAGGTGTAGGCAAATCTGTTTTAGCGATTCATGCTGCCCATCAATTAATGTCTAGCTTCCCAGATGCTCAACTTTATGTCAACCTACACGGCAGTGACAGCCAACCTTTAGAACCAACAGAAGTATTAGTTGGCTTTTTGAGAGCTTTGGGAGTCAATGATCAATCGATACCCGAAGATCTAACTGAACGAGTAAAACTGTATCGTTCTCTCCTATCCGACAAGCGAGCCTTGGTACTACTAGACAATGCCCACGATGAGGCTCAAATCCGTCCTTTAGTACCCAATAACTCTTCTTGTGCGGTTCTGATTACTAGCCGCCGCCGCCTAGCTACCTTAGAGGAAGTGACTTGCCTCGACTTAGGTGTGATGAAAGAATCGGAGGCACTGGAACTGCTACAAAGGTTGATAGGGGGAGAACGAATTCAGTCTGAACTGGAAGCAGCAAAAACCATTATCGATCTTTGTGGTCGATCTCCTCTTGCCATCCGTATGACTGGTGGGATACTTCAAAGTAGACTACAGTGGCGACTGGAAGAATACACTCATCAATTAGCGATAGAGCGGCAGCGCATCGCTCAACTGCGCTTAAACAACTTGGATGTTCGTTCCAGCTTTGCTTCTAGCTGCGAACAACTCGATGCCTCTTCCTCTCGTCTGTTTCGTTTTTTGGGATTACTCAGAGGAACTAACTTTTCACCCACGATTGCCACCGCCTTACTAGAGACTGAATCGGCTACCGCCCTTGCTGCTCTAAATAGTTTAGTGCAAGCTCAACTACTGGAATCTGCTAGTATGGGCCGCTATCGTCTCCACGATTTAGTGCGTCTGTTTGCCAAAGAGCAATTAGCTCAAGAAGAACCGACTGAGGCACGGCAGGCAGCTCGTCTCAGGGCAGCTCGTTGGTATCTTGAAGCTTCTAAGATGATGAATCTGGCTCTCAAGTCAGAAACTCGTCACCCCTTAGCCCAAGCTCTAGTACAAGGCAATAACCAATCCTTGGAGGTAACAGAGCAGAATTGGTTTTCCGGTGCTCTGAACTGGTTTCAGTTAGAGCGGATTAACCTCTTGGCTTCTTTAGAGTGGGCTTACCAAGCCCAAGCCTGGGATATCGTGGTATCGCTTGCCCATAACTTAGTTAACTTCTTTAATACCTACGCCCACCACGCAGATTGGGAACGGACTCACTTATTAGCGTTAGAGGCAAGCCGTAAGTTAGCTGCGTCATCTGACACCAACACGGCAGCCTCGCAACAGGGAGAAGCTCAAACCCTAACGAATCTCGGCAATGTGTATGCGTTGCAAAATGAGTGGGAAAAATCTCGTGATTGTTATGAACAGAGCTTAGTTCTGTTTAGCGATTTAGGCAACCATATTGAAGTGGCCAAGGCAATGGGGAACCTGGCTAATATCTACTTTCAACTGAGTAACTGGGACAAAGCCAAGGAGTACTACGAGCAAAGCTTAATCCTCTTTAGTGAGTTGGGAGAGCATTACGCAGAAGCTCAAACTCTAGCCAATATGGGAATCCTTCAGCTCAAACAAAACCACGAAGAAGAAGCAGGAGTATTGTGGCAACAAGCGCTCCAAAAATTATCTCCAGACTTACCTAAGTCTCAACGCTTGGTAGAGTGGCTCAATTCCATTGAGAAGCCAAACTCCTTAGCGTCTGAGAAAACACCTGATATGGTTAGTTCTGGTGAGGTGCACCGTATAACCACTCCAGAGAAGTTAGCAGAAGCCGCAAACCCAAGTGAACCATTGCAACCTTTAGCCGATACAACGTTAGTGCAGGAGAATGGGGTAGCGTCTCAGGAGTACAACAATAATCATCCTCAGCGCCGACGTTTCTATGTCTTCGCTATTGTTATCTTCGGATTTGCGATCGCTTTGTTGATCCGACTCGTGATGAGATGATGTGAGCAAGAAGACAAATATGCGATTTATTTTTCTATAGCTGAAACGAGTACATCCCGGTAGAAATCCTTAAGCCCTTCCTACTTATAAGACGTGGGAGGAGCTGTTTCTCGCTAAGCTTAAACTCATCCCCTGATGCTCAGTGCAGGGGATGCAAGTGTCATTAGACTTCTTGCAGAAGTCGGGAACTCATTAATGGGTAACGGGGAACAGTAGACAAGAATTAAAAATTCGTAATACGCACAAGCGTAATTCTTAATTGTCGAACGCTACGGCTCACTACGCTCTCCAGATGGGGATTTAGGCCCCAACTGAAATCAATGATAAATATCCAGATTTTGATTGAAATACTGAAATATGTTTAATTGTTATGCAATCAAAAAATATGAAATTTAATCTAAAAAATAGACAATCATATAACATAAATGCTAAAACATTAAAAGATGAATTCAAGAGTCATCCTCCTTTAGGAGGATGTTTATAAGCCAAATATAAACATTCTTGAATTCATATAATTGCACCTAAAAAGCGATGAATTTATGTTAGAAGATCAGACTGTATTGCGTCAAGAATTAGGAGACTTCAGTAGCGTTGTATTTCTAAAGGGAATTGTCATTGGTCTAGAAGAATCTTTGGGTGAAAAAACCGCTGGTATTGCGTTGATGGCTGCGGGGCGCAATCAAGGAAAAAACTTAGCTGAAGAATTAGGCTTAGTTAATAAGGGTGCATCTTTGCCTCTCCAAGAAATCCAGTTAAAAACTAATCATATTCTAGGCAAAGAGGGCGCTCGTCTGTGCCTGATCGACAAGATCGAACAAGAAGGAGAGTCTTACAAAGTTTATACTAAAGAAACTTTTTGCTCTTCCGGTGAAGTAGAAGGTTCATCACGCAAGTGTACCTATACTTTAGGAATAATTCAAGGATTCTTAGAAACTTTCTTGGGTAAGCGCTTACGGGGGCAACAAAGCGAGTCTGTCCTGCGCGGTAGTACTCATGATGTTTTAGAATTTACCGTCTTAGGTTAAGTAAAGAAAAAAGACTCTCTCGTTCATCGCTCAACTCAATAAGCATTCAGGATGCAACTAAGATTTTGGAACTCAATTTTACCTGTTGATTATCCTATTGTTTGTAGGGGCTAGTACCAGAAAGCTCCAAGTTATAAGGCTCCGAGGCAAAAGGGAGAAAAGTTTACTGTCAGGGTTTTTAAGCTTTTTGGCCTGGTAGGTTATTTTTGCTGCGCTGGACTAGGGCTTCCGTGCCCCTACAATATTCTATGCTTGTCGAACACCGCTATAGCTGTTGTTGATCAGAAAAACTCTAGGCTAAGCTACGGCAAACGGGTAAAGCTGAGGGATTGGCATCATATGGCAAATGCGGAACATCTAGCATTACTTCAGCAAGGCATTACTGCCTGGAATGAATGGCGGGAAAACAGTAACAACTGTGAAATACTCATCGACTTGATGGGAGTCAACCTGAGTGGGTTAAACCTTAGTGAAGCCAACTTAAGCAGGGCTAACCTTAGTGGAGCAAATTTGAGTGAGGTAAACCTGAACAACGCTAACCTGAGGATGGCTAATCTCAGTGAAGCTAACTTGAATAATGTAGATCTAACAGGTGCAGATTTAAGGATGGCGAATCTCAGGTTAGCCGTCTTGAGTGGAGCAAATCTGAGTGAAGCCAATTTAACCGGAGCCTACCTGACTTTGGCAAACCTGAATCAAGCCAACCTCAGTCAAGCTAATTGCAGTGGCGTGAATTGTAGGATGGCATACCTCGGTGACACTAACCTCAGGGGAACTAACTTTAGTGAAGCTAATTTGAGTGGAACGCTTTTAGTCAAAAGCGAAGCCCTAAATACCAACTTCAAAAAAGCAATATTGACGGGAGCTTGTTTGCAAGATTGGATAATCGATAGCGCGACAACGCTTGACTATGTAATCTGTGACTATATTTATCTAAAACCCAATCAACAAGAACGTCGTCCTCTCAGTGGAAATTTTTCAACTGGAGAGTTTACCCAATTATTTGGCAAGGCTCCAAACCCTCTTGAAGTGATGGTTTGTGCTGAAGCGAATGCGGTTGAAGTTTATCAAATTAATAGCGACTCACCAACCTCAACTTTACAACCAGCAATAGTTCCTGTTCAGGAGGGGCAAAAATCTCTTTCAGAACCAAACCTTCTGCCCTCTACCCCCTTCCTTCTACCTTCTCAATCTCATTTACAAAAGACTACCTCGCAACCAGAAACTGTGATGCAAGTTCCTGATGTCGCCGATACAGTTCCCATTCATCCCATCGGAAATACTATTCAAAACTCTACTTCACAACAAGATTTAGTGAATGTAGCAGCAGAAATTAAGCAGCTTTTAGAATTAGGGCAGATTTATCCAGCCACTACTCCCATTGAAAAGCTAATAGTGGTTTTAGATGTAGTCCGGCAGATTGAGCGTAATCCGACTCTGAAAGTCAGAATAGTAAAGGCTCTGAGCGAAACCGATGCTGAATTATTGAAGACGTTAATTGACAATCCCCTTGTCAATATCTTTTTGGCGGCTGTAGAAGATTGGAATTTTTAGCTTTTATGCAGCCGCTTTACTGGTGTGGGTGGCTGGATCTAAGCTGGTATCCGATGAGAGATATCCATCTTCCATGTGAACGATGCGATCGGCAATATCGAGAATGCGATTGTCGTGAGTTACCATCAAAATCGTGCAACCTTGTTCTTTAGCAAGGCGCTGCATCAGTTCGACGACATCTCGGCCCGATTTTTTATCGAGTGCGGCGGTAGGTTCGTCAGCTAACACTAATTTAGGATGACTCACCAACGCCCGTGCGATCGCAACTCGTTGTTTTTGCCCCCCCGATAAGTCATCCGGGTAGTAATCAATGCGGTTTCCTAACCCCACCGCTTCCAGCATTTGAGCCGCTTTGGCTGCCATATCCTTAAGGGGAATGTTGTTGTGCAGTTCCAGCGACATCTGCACATTCTGTCGCGCTGTCAAGCTTTTGAGTAAGTTGTGCGCTTGAAAAATATAGCCAATGTTGCGACGCACTTCTACTAATTGATTTTGTGTCGCCTCACATAGTTCTTGCCCTAAAATTTTCAGGCTACCTTCTTGTGCCGATCGCAAACCACCAGCCATCGTTAGCAAAGTAGTCTTTCCTGAACCCGACGGCCCAGTCATAATCACAATTTCACCCGGATAAATCTCTAGGTTAATATCAAATAATGCCTGCTTCCGCAACTTTCCTTGCCCGAAGTAGTGGTTGAGATTTTTGATGCTAATAACTGGGCTTTGCAACATAATTTTCAGAATGATAATAGGGATTGACAACTGATTATAGCCATCCTCAATGAATTGTAAAAAATCGTCATTTATCTGTGTGTATCTGTGTGCATATGTGGTTCATTTTTCTCACAAATCATCTAGGTTTGCTATAACAATCAATAACGAATAACTAACGACCAATGACCCTTAAAAAATATCTGCGGGGTCTGCCGATTGGAGCTTACGCATCGCGATTGCACCGGAAATGACACACATAATAATTGTCAAAATTAAAACCTGCATCGCTCTCAAAGATGCCATAAACAACGGTAAATTAGTCGCATTACGGGTGAGAGCATATAACCCTGTAGAAAGACCAATCCCAGGAATAAAACCCAGAATCGACAAAATCAACGCTTCTTGAAACACCACACCGAGTAAATACAGGTTTTTGTAACCCATTGCTTTGAGGGTGGCGTATTCGGCAATATGGTCAGCAACATCGGTGTAAAGAATTTGATAGACGATAATCACACCGACGATAAAACCCATCATTGTCCCCAAGCTAAAAATAAAGCCGATCGCAGTATTCTTTTGCCAATAATCTTTTTCATAATTAATCAACTCTTGCTTGGTTAAAACCCTGACATCATTGGGTAATGTCGCTTGTAATGCAGCTTGAGTTTGGTTGAGGTCGGCACCGGGTTGCAGGGTAATTAAACCGATACTGATACCTTCTGCATTTCGCCGGGGAAATAAGCGCAGAAAATTCAAGTCACTGGTAATCAGACTGCCATCGGCACCAAAAGATGCTCCCACGCTAAACAAACCAACCAGGTTAATTTTGCGATCGCTTAATTCTGTAGTGACACTCTTGCCTTGGTTAATTTGTGCGATCGCTTGTTGGTAGTCCCCCCTAGAGGCTTGGTCAAACAGCAGGGTATCGGGCACCTTAATCGCATCTAGATGCTGATTCACTTCCGGTAAATTCAACACCGATTTTTGCGGATCGAAACCCAAGACTAAAATCGCCGTCTTACGCCGAGTTTGGGGGTTTTTCCAATCGGTAAAGTTGATATAGAGAGCATCAGCCGACTGCACCCCAGTCACACTCATCGCTTGGTAGAGGCGACGGCGAGGGAAGGTTTGCATATTCATCAGGTTACGCGCTTGGGGGTTAATTAACACCAAGTCGGCGCGAAAATTTTGATGCATTCGGGTAGTGCTGTCATACAGCGCAGATTGGAAACCCAATTGCATAAACATCAATATATCTGCAAAAGCAATTCCCGCTAGCGCCACCAAGAGGCGAGGTTTTTCGCGAGTGAGTTGCAACCAAGATAGAGGAATTTTGCGGTTTAACATAAATGATTACCCTTCACCTTTTGGGAATGATTTATAGCTGTCGCCATAAAGCGAATGACTTTCTTTAACAGCTCAAACGACCACGTATCAGCCAAGACTTCTGCCTTTTGCCATCTGCCTTTCTTTTGCTATAACTCGATCGCTACTGTGACTTGGGAGTTAGTCAGATGAGTAACCTTCTGCGTTGCGGCTGCATCCAGGCGAATTTTTACCTCAACCACTCTCGAATCAATATCGGCTACTGGATCGGTGTTGAGGACATCTTTTTTACGAACTTGCAAACCAATTTCGTCTACGGTTCCGGCTAATTCCCCGCTAAACGCACTGCTACTAATGAGGGCACTTTGACCGAGACGCACTTTACTCACATCACTTTCATACACTTCTGCAACCACATACATCTGATCAGTTTGACCCATGTCTGCAATCCCATCCGTTTTGACGACTTCCCCAGGCCAAGCGTAAATATTTAGAATTTGCCCATCTTTCGGTGCTTTCACATAAGCTAAATCAAGGTCAGCTTGCGCCCGTTTAACGGCTGCGATCGCACTATTCACCTCTGCTTGTGCTGCCTGCACATCTACAGGACGAACCTCGGCAATGCGGGTTAGAGTCGCTTTGGCTTCTTTGAGTTGCTCCTGTAATGTATCTACAGTCCGCCGTTGTGCAGCTTTAGCTTGTTCGAGTTGAGCTTGAGCCGTTCTCAAAGCGAGGCGCTTACTATCAAATTTAGACGCAGACTCTGCACCTTCTTTGTACAACATTTGGAAGCGATCGTATTCAGCGCGAGCATTATCAACTTCAGCTTGATAACGGGCAATGGTGGCATTTTGAGTGGCAATTTCCCCTTCTAATTCTGATTGCAATCGGGTAATGGTTGCCTTTTGAGCATTAATTTCTCCAGTTTTTGCTCCCGCTTTCACTTGCTCCAAACGCGCTTGGGCAACGGTGACTTGTTCTTTTGCCTGTTCTAAAGCCGCAAAAAAGCGATCGCGTGAATCTAGAATAGCCACCACTTGCCCAGCACGCACCTTATCTCCTGGTTTCACCAACAATTGAGCGACTCGGTTGCCCTCTGCTGAAGTAGGCGCAGACAGTTGAATCACCTCACCCCGAGGCTCCAAACGCCCTAAGGCAGTCACCTTCGTCATCTGCGGAATAGCAGCAGGAGCAATAGAGGCGGATTGCTCAGTAGAGTGAAACGTTCTCAGCCCGTAGACAAGAGTTCCACCTGCGGCTAAAGTGGCGATAATCGTCAAAATTGCAATCCATTGCCCCCTTGGCTTTAAACCTTTGGAGAGACTTTCTTGGTTAATCAGTTGCATTGTTAATCGCTCCTTTGTATCTGTCGCGCTCTAGAAGTTCAATCCCTTAAATTGATAGATAAAGTTCTTCCCTTTCCCTTTGTGAAAGCGCTATCCAAGTTGATTCAATTTTTGTCCATACTTGATATAGAGAAGCCTGTCGCTGCTGTAAGCTTTTCACTACTGCTTGTAATTTAAGGGTTAGGAATAGCTTTCCGCAGTGACTAATAGCGTCAAAACATTGACCAAACGTGCCAATCTCATAACTGTCCTCAAGTTAGACGCCCATCTGCTAACGCTCACAACGAAAAAATGAAAAATTCCCTCTCCTAACCCCTGACTCCTGACTCGGAGACTCCTGACTCGGAGACTCCTGACTCGGAGACTCCTGACCCCTGACCCCTAATTTCAAGTTAGTTTAAAAACAAGCTCCAATGCCTTATACTGTCTGGCTCAAGTTAGTGCAGGGTATTCTCAATGCAGCCGAGAAGGCGAACTTAAAGACTGACGCCTTGCTCAGTGCGATTGAACTCAACCCCTCTATCCTTGAGGACACGGATGCGCGAATTCCTCAAGAGAAACTTTATGCCCTGTGGCATGAAATTACCCGCAGTTCTAAGGATGAGGCGATTGGATTGCGTTTAGCCCAATTAGCTGAACCAGCCCTCTTGGATGTGGTGGGCTATGCCGCTTATAGCAGCCCTAACTTAGGTGAGGCCTTGTCGCGAATTATACGCTACAGCCGATTGATTCACGAAGGGGCGAAGTGGACACTAGAAACCAATGGCAAGATGGCCCAAATCAGTCAGGCGATTCCGGGAGCTCACCTCCCTCTTCCCCCAGCCGCTTGCCAGTGGATTGTGGCTAACATGGTTTTGAACGCTCAAAGAATGACGGGGTTGGAGTTGGCACCGTTGAAAGTAGGGTTTCAGCACCAACAACCGGAGGATGTTTCTGGTTATCGTTGTTTGTTTCGATCGCCTTTAGCCTTTGAGCAACCCGTCAATTTTGTCCTTGTTGATGCTAGGGTACTCAATCAACCGCTATTGAAATCAGATGCAGGACTTTGTGCCGTACTCGATCGCCATGCTGAAGATTTGTTAGCTAAGTTGCCTCGACAAGAAAGCATTGTCGATAGTGTACGGCTTGAGATTAGTGCTGGGTTACGGGGCGGCGATCCGGGGTTAGATGCGATCGCACACAAGTTAGGAATTGCCCCTCGAACCCTCCAACGCAAGCTCAAGGAAGCCGGTACTTCCCATCAAGAACTCCTTGATGAAATGCGGCGGGAACTGTCGATTTACTATTTACAAGAGCGCGAAATGGCCGTGTGTGAAGTGGCATTTCTGTTAGGCTTTTCGGAAACCAGCGCCTTTCATCGAGCCTTCAAACGCTGGACAGGGGCAACACCGGGGGAGTTTCGTCGCACATTAAGTCAGTCAGCTTAGATTGAATGACACTGATGTGTACTCGTAGGGTGCGTTAGTGTAACCTACCTCTACAATCATCCCAGGATAGTCCTCTAACTTTTGACAGTTGTCCTGACGCTTAGACTTTCTTATTTTTGGTTTGTTGCTGCCTCCCCTTGTCATTTTTAATTAGTCAGTGCCCACAAAGCTGGGCGATATAAGTTGTGGGATTCCCCACCTAAAAAACAGCTTTCAATCCAACTCATACACAGGAGAATAGCTCGTGGTTCAAGAAATTGGTGCAGGCATCAACGGGTTACTCGGCTTAGATGCAGAAACCCTAACGCCTTGGCAGATGAGTATACGTGCCGTTGTTGTCTATATTGCCGGATTAGCGATGGTGCGTGTAGGTGAAAAGCGCTTCCTCGGGAAGAGTAGCGCTTTCGACGTGCTTTTAAGCATCATTGTGGGATCGGTATTGAGCCGTGCAATCAACGGTTCGGCTGCATTCTTCCCCACCTTAGTCGCAAGTATCGTGTTAGTAGGATTGCATTGGCTGTTTGCCGTCATCGCATTTCGCAATGAACGCTTTGCCTCACTGATCAAGGGGAATGAGCGCGTACTCATCCGCGATGGTGAAATCCAGTGGCATGCGATGCGAAAGAGTCATATTGGTGAAAGAGATTTGCTAGGAGCACTACGCACTAACGGAAAACTCTCCGAACCTAGGGAGGTGAAAGAGGCTCGATTGGAACGCAACGGTGATATTAGTGTAATTCCGTGCGATCGCTAGTCAAAGATTTTTGTCGTTGTACTGGAGGAGGAATTCTCAATAGAATGCCTCAAAATAAACTGTAAAGCTCAATTATCAATCCGCAATGCATATAACACTGATGCATAATCCCACAGCAGGGGATGAGCAGCACTCACAAGAAATGCTGCTAGAGACGCTACGGGAGGCGGGGTACGAACCCTACTACCAGTCTACGGATGAAAATAATTTTTCCCATGCACTGGAATCACCAGGCGAATTCGTGGTGGTAGCTGGCGGCGACGGTACGGTAAATAAGGTTATCAAGCATCTCATCGGATGTGATATTCCCATTGCGATCCTACCGCTGGGTACAGCCAACAACATCGCTAAGACATTCGGCATCGTCGGTTCACTAAAAGCACTGATTGCTGGTTGGGCTTCAGCACGTCGTCGTAAGTTTGACATAGGTGTGGCCGAAGGCCCTTGGGGCGTTGCACATTTCATCGAAGCTATAGGCGTTGGCCTGTTCCCCCAGATGATGCCATTCATCTCAGCCATAAAAAAGGGTCAGACGTTTTCCAGCCCTGATGAAGAGCTAGAATACGACCTCGATACGCTCAAAGCGCTGCTTTCCGATTATCGCTCTCAGGCGTGGCAGGTCACCCTCGACGGACAGGTTTTTTCCGGTCACTACCTGCTTTTGGAAGCAATGAATATCCAAGATATCGGGCCCAACATTTGCTTAGCACCAGAGGCAGACCCTAGTGATGGATATCTTGATGTCGTCTTCGTTACTGAAGAGGAACGGGACAACTTGAGGCAGTATCTGTCAGACTGCTTAGTCCGTAACAAAACGGCACCCAACTTTACCGTGCGTAGAGGACAGCACCTACAACTCCAGTGGAAAGGCAGCGAAGTGCATGTTGACAGCGATGTTTGGGCTGACGAAGACACGCCTTTTCAGAAGGTAGATACACTCAAACAAGCTGCGCCAGCCACAATCGAGGTATACCTGAAACGCCACGCCTTGGAATTCTTAGTACCGAGTTAAGCTCATCAACTGCATTAAATGCTGTCAATGCCGACAATCCAACACCCTGGTAATTCTTATACAAAGTTGCGTTCATACGTAGCATATGCATGTTCTCCGCGTCCCCGCGT
>CBKWLJ010000237.1:0-13863 GCA_966675205.1 uncultured bacterium | reverse complement strand
TCAGGATTTCTTCGGTGGGTTCTTGTTCCTCCTGTTCAGCATTCACACGAATATAAAAGCCTGTTCCTGATGCATCCATGCGGAGAAAACACCCTCCCCACTCCTGAAGATAGGTGTGAAGATTTTTTCGATAAGGCGTTATGTCAGGAATACCGCTATCTAGAATCTGATTTAAGAATTTTTTGATATGCTCTACAGCTTCGATGTGAGTGGGTAGGTTAAGATTCGCTTCTATATCTACAGCTTTAAACTTACCCGGAAGATTACTCACTTTTGCTCTTGCTTTAAAGCGGATAAATTTTTCCAGAACCTGAGGGATAGCTTCAATCACCACACCTTGATGATGTTCGCAATAACATTCTCCTTGTTCCCACAGCCGCCTTGCCTCAGCCGCAATAGCTCTTTGTTGTTGAAGGGTTTTGCCAAAAGCCGAAGTGCGCCGATGCAATGGCACGGCTTGGCGTTGATCATACAGCCAATAGCGGGGCGGCTTATCCTCTCGGGTTTGTAGACACGCTGATGGATTGCCTTTGTCTAAGGGTTTAAGTCCAACCTTACTCAACTCCTGTATGGTTTTCAAATATACAGGGATGTCCCCCCAGCGAGAGAAACGAGGGACACCCGGACACAAGCTGTTAGGTAGATTTCTCCATTTCCAGTAGCAGAGTGTGCAACGAAAGCCATAGTTGGTTCTAATAAGATGATGTTTGATCAAAGCAGTGCCCCAACAGTGTGAACATCAGCCTGATTAACCCTGAGAGAGTCAGCGACCCTTGCTGCCATGTTAATTCCTCTTGTCGTTTTTGTTTGAGCTGTCTTGTGTCTAAAGACGCGACGTTCTTCTTGCACAGCGACTTTGCCAACGTTAATATTGCTGAATCATTGCCGTTAGAGTACCTTAAAGAGCTATCATCATTTGCGATCGCTAATCCTATAGAGAAGTCTGGTTTGAAAAAGAAACCTCTAGTTCTCCCGTTGATTGTGATTCAAAACGTCGGCTTCACCCCGCATAATTTTTGTTTCTAGTTTGAGCTGATTAGCCGTTTGCGCGAAACGACTAGTTTTAACTCTATTATTTCTGATACCTTCGAGTGGTGCCAACCCTTGTTAAACGGTGTCTGGTGCGATCGCTTTTTCGAGAGAAAAACCCACCGACTCCTGCCAGTGGGCAAACAGAGCTTGTAACCTCTTCATATCTCTCAAATACCATCCCTTATGCAGGTTAAAAAGTTGGCAGGTTAGCAAATTAACAAGTTGAAGGTCTGTTTTTCCAGCCTGGGCAACGCCCCGCTACGCTAACAACCTTCCAACCTGGGCTATGCCCCGCTACGTTAACAACCTTCCAACCTTCAACCCTCAACCTTCAATCTTCAACCCGCCCAACTGACTCCTCAAAAATCGCTCCCCGTTGCTTCAACTCCAGCTTCAATTCTTCAGAAAGCTCTGCACTTTTGCTCAATCGTGCTTCTTCTACAACGCTACTCGACCAAATGGTGCCACTCAGATTGGCTAATATCAAACTCGCCCGATGCAGGTTAGTACTGGTGAAATTGGCATCAGTCAGATTAGCATCACTGAAGTTGGCGCTGCTTAAGTTCGCTTCACAAAGATTAGCGCCACTGAGATTAGCACCACTGAGATTAGCCAAGGCTAAACTTGCTCGGTGCAAATCAGCACGACTCAAATCCACATCGCTCAAATAAGCACCACTCAAATCTGCCCCCCCCAGATTAGCCTCAGACAAATCAGCACCACTCAAATCCGCATCACTCAAATCAGCACCCCGCAAATAAGCACGGCGTAAATTTGCTCCGCTTAAGTCAGCACCGCTAAGATTGACACCCAACAATTTAGCTCCAGCAAGATCAGTTAGAGGATTAAGACCGGCTATGTGGGCTAATTCTAAAAAGTCATCTGTTTGAGCGGCGAACACGCGCTGTATCGCTTCCGCTAGTTCCGATAACTTTCCTGTGTCTACGGCATCAGGAGTTCGTTGTTGATTGTCTGTGTGGTGTAAGCTCAGTTTTTGCAGTCCTTGGTCGCTATATTGCCACACTACGCGACTCAAGTAGGGCTGGAATTTAGACTCTAGTAAAAATAAAACCAGCTTTCTCTCTAATATGGCCAGTTGATTAGGACTGATAGTGTGAGACCATAAGCCTTCAGCACTTGTGAGATAGATATCAGATGGTGATACAACAAATTCAGCCTCTATCAAACACGGCTGACCCGTCACCTGTACAGTACCTAACTGAATGGATTTGACTGAACCCTGCAAAACTGACACGCCACTTTTTCCTTGCCAAACCCAGATAGGGGATTGTTCTTCTCCTTGGGCGAGGACTTGACAGGTTGTTTCTGGGGAAAGCTGAACAGAGGAACTCAGTTGACGACACTCCGGGGGCATTTTGCCGTTTTCCAGACAGATTTTGAGTTCGCCGCCTTTGAACCCAAACTTGACACGTCCTGTGCTAATTGGCTGCCACTGTTCGCGAAAGTCAATGCTGAGGAACAGGTCAATGTAGTCTATATCCGTTCCCTCTGAAGTTGCTGGAGTTGCTGTCAATTCTAGAGAAAGACTATCAGGATATCGATTTTCAGGCTGTGACAGGGGCGTGGTTGAGGGAGTTTGTTGCATTGCCAACAAGAGATTAGATCGTCCAGAGATTCCCTGACATCAAACGTTAGGGTGTATCCACAAAAACTTTAACAGACATTCTCGTGCTGTTTTGTTGCAAAATGCTGATTGCATTAGAGCGGCATGACGTGTTTATCGCTTGAATGCTCATTTTGTCTCGTTCTGCGCCTGCTCAAGGTGAGCTGCATACATTAAAAATGTGTTGAGAACTATTAACCCAAAGATAGATCTTGAAGAAATAATTCTTTGCTCTTACCTGATGATTTGACATCGCTACACTGAGATCAGAGTAGGAGAGAATACTTATGGTTACAGCTACTCAAGCGGCATCTGCTCAAGTTTCCAAAGAAGAAGCTCTAGTTCTTTGGTTTGAAGAAGTTGGGATCGCCGATATTCCCTTGGTAGGCGGGAAGAATGCCTCCCTCGGCGAAATGATCCAGCAGCTAACTT
This sequence comes from uncultured bacterium, assembly GCA_966675205.1. Taxonomy (GTDB): domain Bacteria; phylum Cyanobacteriota; class Cyanobacteriia; order Cyanobacteriales; family Coleofasciculaceae; genus JBFLZA01. Next base: position 10,775 of record CBKWLJ010000237.1, on the reverse strand, counting down.
CCAAGGGAGTAAGGGTTCCCACGGGTTTCGCTACGACAGCCCATGCTTATCGCTACTTTATTAAGGGCGCTGGGCTGGAAGAAAAACTTCGTGAACTATTCTCCGATTTAGATGTAGAAGATGTCAACAATTTGAGGATACGAGGCAAGCAGGCCCGCTCCTTGATTCTCAACACACCGTTCCCTCAAGATTTGCAAGATGCGATCGCAAGTGCATACCTCAAACTTTGTGAACGGTATGGGTATACTGCTGAGTTATGCGATCGCTTTGCCCCTGAATACCGAGAGCAATGCAAACAGGAAAGTGTAGCCGTTGACGTTGCCGTCCGTTCTAGTGCTACAGCAGAAGACCTGCCGGATGCCAGTTTTGCCGGTCAGCAAGAAACCTACCTTAATGTCTTCGGCGTCCAAGATGTCTTAGATTCTTGCCATCGCTGCTTTGCCTCTATCTTCACAGACCGAGCAATTTCTTATCGCACCATTAAGGGCTTCGACCACTTTAACGTTGCCCTTTCGGTTGGCGTACAAAAAATGGTTCGCTCCGACTTAGCCTCCTCTGGTGTGATGTTCTCCATCGACACCGAAACAGGCTTCAAAAATGCAGCTTTAGTAACTGCTGCTTACGGTTTAGGAGAAAACGTCGTTCAAGGTGCTGTTAACCCTGACGAATACTTTGTGTTCAAGCCCACCCTGAAACAAGGGTTCCGCCCAATTCTGGAAAAACGCTTGGGCAGCAAAGAGATCAAAATGATTTATGACATCGGTGGTACGAAGCTGACGAAAAACGTGCCAGTGCCGGAGTCTGAACAGACCAAGTACGCCCTCAACGATGAGGAGATTCTCCAGCTCGCACGTTGGGCTTGTATTATTGAAGACCACTATTCTGAAGTCCGGGGTCAATACACCCCAATGGATATTGAATGGGCGAAAGACGGCTTAACGGGTGAGCTGTATATTGTTCAAGCTCGTCCTGAAACCGTACAATCCCAAAAATCGGGTAGCGTTCTGAAAAACTATCAGCTTAAGGGAACGTCTGATGTGCTGGTGACTGGTCGCGCCGTCGGTGAAATGATTGGTCAGGGCAAAGCCAATGTCATTCTTGATGTCCACAAGCTCGACGAATTCCAAGCCGGTGAAGTCTTGGTCACCAACAAAACTGACCCAGACTGGGAACCCATCATGAAGAAAGCGAGTGCGATTATCACCAACCAAGGTGGACGCACCTGCCACGCAGCAATTATTGCTCGTGAAATGGGGATTCCGGCGATTGTGGGTTGCGGAAATGCCACGGGTTTGTTAGCTAGTGGTCAAGAGGTGACTGTCTCCTGCTCTGAAGGAGAAGAAGGACGGGTTTATAAGGGTTTAGTGCCCTTTGAAGTCCAAGAAACTCAACTGGGCAACTTGCCTACAACTCGCACCAAGATTTTGATGAATGTGGGCAACCCTGAAGAAGCCTTTGGCCTGTCTTCGATTCCTTGCGATGGCGTTGGCTTAGCTCGATTGGAGTTCATCATTGCCAATCACATCAAAGCTCACCCATTGGCTCTGTTGCACTTCGATGAACTCGATGATGCCATGGTCAAGCGGGATATTTATAAGATGACTTACCTGTACGAGCGTAAGGCTGACTTCTTTATAGATAAGCTGGCGCATGGTATTGGCATGATTGCAGCAGCGTTCTATCCGAATCCTGTAGTGGTGCGGATGTCCGACTTCAAGAGCAATGAGTATGCCAACCTGCTTGGAGGTAAGCAGTTTGAACCCCATGAAGAGAACCCAATGATCGGTTGGCGAGGTGCATCTCGTTACTATGATCCGAAGTACGCTGAAGCTTACGGCTTAGAGTGCAAGGCACTGAAGCGGGTGCGGGATGAAATGGGATTGACGAACGTTATCCCGATGATTCCCTTCTGTCGCACGCCCGAAGAAGGTCGCAAAGTGTTGGCCCAGATGGAGAAATATGGACTCAAGCGCGGCGAAAATGGCTTGCAAGTCTACGTGATGTGCGAAATTCCGAGTAACGTCATCTTGGCTGATCAGTTTAGTGAAGTATTCGACGGATTCTCCATTGGTTCCAATGACCTGACGCAGTTAACATTGGGTCTTGACCGTGACTCTGCCTTGGTGGCTCACATCTTCGACGAACGCAACGAAGGTGTCAAAGAAATGGTGCGGATGGTTATTGAGAAAGCGAAGAAGAATGGTCGCAAGATTGGGATTTGCGGTCAGGCTCCTAGCGACTATCCTGAGTTTGCCAAGTTCTTGGTGGAACTGGGAATTGATTCAATCAGTTTGAACCCCGACTCTCTGATGAAGACCTTGTTGATGGTTGCTGAAGTGGAAGCACAGCAAGGTTAGTTCTTGATTTGTCTTGGAACTGCGTCTGAATAGGGCGCGGGCTTTCTTGAGCGATCGCACTTAAGCTGTAGGGAGTGCGATCGCTTTCATCTTGCCTTAGAAAATTGGTCTCAGTTCAGAGGAAGATAGAAAGGGAGAATCCAGGTTTCTGAATAACAATGACTCTGACGATCGCACTCAATTCCGACTGCATTAACAATCTGGACTTATCACCTGCTCAAGCAGTGATTGACAAATTGCTCTCTGAAGGAGCTATTTTTACCCACGAACACCAACTTCACTTTGAACTCGACTATCCCCGCGATCCCACTGATCCGCGAGAACTCTCAGAAATTCCAGAAATCCGGCTGTGGTTTATTCGCCTAGATGCCCAATATCCCTGGATACCCTTTCTATTGGATTGGAAAGCCGGCGAACTTGCCCGCTACGTGGCAATGCTAGTCCCGCACCAATTTAACCGTACTGAAGGCATTCAGTACAATCCCGAAGCCTTAGAAATCTTTGTGATGCATAAACTATTTATTTTGTCAAATTGGCTGAAGGCTCAGGGAATTCCCAGTCAATCGCGAACTCAATCAATGGCTAAAATGCTGGGATATGAAATAGATGATGCCTTTTTTGACGTAATTGCTTAACTTGAAAATCGGTGAACAGGCAGAGGGGAAGGGAAAAGAGTTTAATAGTCGGTTGAAACTGACTGTAGCTATGAGCCAGGGGATTGATGATACTGTTGGTGAATTAATGAGGGGTCTAATCCCTTACGTCTGGAAAATCTCCCATTGTCACGCCTGTAGAGGCAGGTCTTGTGCCTGCCGTCCCTGGTGATGGGTATCCACATTGGTGGTGATGGGCGTCCACAAGGGATGCCCCTACAATGATCCGGATTTCGGGAATGACCCCCCACAAATTCGCCAACAACATCTTTTCAATCGCTAGGGCTTTGGTTGGCATCAATTCTAGCCGCGCCAAATTTGCTTTAATACCTCTTCTGGTGGGATATCAGCGATCGCACGAGTGGGAGATTGAATCGCGATACAATGCTCGTTTTGGGGTAGGAGTTTTTTCGCCTCGGTTGGCCCAAATAAAGCGATCGCATAAGTCCCGACGGCGACAGCAAGATGCATGGGCGCACTATCAGTACAGATGATCAAATCTCCACCAGCAATCATTGCTGCCAACTTACCCACATCTCCCGGTGAGGTGACTTTCACATCAGGGCAGAGTTGCTGTAATTCCTTAACCCATTCTGTGTCCTCTGGCCCTTTGAGTATCACTATGGGTAAATTGGGCTGTTTCTGTTGAATGTCTTCAATAATTTGCTGCCACTTCTGAACTGGATAGATTTTATCAATGCCTTTCTCCTGAGCCAGTTGGCTGGAGCCACCATGAATGAGGATGTAGCCGCTTTCGGCAATTCCTAAACGTCTTTGTTCGTTTTCGGCCCATTCAATGTCTGGTTTGGGAACATTGATTGCTAGTTCTGGACAGGGGGTATTGATGCCAAACCCTTGTAACAGGTCATGGTACATCTGAGTCGCATACTGTTCCGTTTTGAGGGGTACAGAATTCGTGAACAGTAGGCTTCCTGTACTGGCGTTGTAGCCAATTCGAGTGGGAATGCCAGACATCCAGAGCAACAACCCAATTGTCCAGCGTCGTCCTAGTGATAGGGCGGCATCGTATTCGCGATCGCGGATAATCCCCAATAAGTTGCCAAAATCTGCTAAACCATTGCGATCTTTAAAATCAAACGTTAAAACTTCATCAACAGACTTACAAACCCGATATGCTCCCTTGGCTCGCGGTTCTACAATTACATCAATTTCAGCTTCGGGGTAGTTTGCTCGTAGATCATCGAGCGTCGGGAAGAATAGAATTTGGTCGCCAATTCCGCCAGGGACAAGGGCTAGTATTCTCATCTTGTTTGCTTGCTATAGTACCCCATCCCAGTTGTTTGACTTGGGTGGGAAGGAAACAGAGGCGAGAGATATCGCTTCCTAGTAAACAACATTAAATGCCCGTTTTTAGGTGCTGATCAGCGAAGAACGGAGCCAAAACTTGGGGTTGCCTGACGGCTAATCCCTCAATATTATTTCTGGGCTTGGTTTCTCGCCCAAAAATCCTAGTCAACTTTTAAGCTGAAAACGTGGGTGTTTTCAAGCCCCATCTGCGATTAGAGCGCTAGTATGTTCAGCCTGTCGCAGAGTGGAATAGTTGAATTGGATTGATTGAGTTGATCAATCAGCTTAATTTTAAGGGAAGGTATTACCTAGCTAACAGAGGAGAATCGTGCATTTATTAATTCCAGCAGCAGGGATGGGCCGACGGATGGGAAGCGATCGCAACAAGCTTCTCCTGACACTAATGGGGAAACCCTTACTGGCGTGGACTCTCCTAGCTGCCGAAGCAGCCAGTGAAATTACTTGGATCGGGATTATGGGACAACCGTCAGATGAACCGGACTTTGAAAACATTCTCGCTCAGCTTTCCCTCTCTAAACCTGTACACCTGATTCAGGGGGGAGAAACTCGCCAAGAGTCAGTCTACAACGGCTTGCAGGCTCTACCAGCGGAAGCGGATCGGGTATTGATTCATGATGGAGCTCGATGCTTGGCAACCCCTCAGTTGTTGGATCGATGTGCGGTAGTCCTAAAACAATGCCCAGGTTTAATTGCGGCTGTACCCGTGAAGGACACGATTAAAGTAGTCGATGAGATGGGGCTGATTCAAGATACACCCGATCGCAGACAACTATGGGCCGCACAAACCCCTCAGGGATTTGAGGTGCAGTTGCTCAAGGAGTCTCATGATAAAGGACGTAATTTGGGGTGGGAAGTCACAGATGATGCGGCGTTATTTGAGCGTTGTGGGTTGCCTGTGCGAATTGTGGAAGGAGAGGAGACGAATCTGAAGGTAACGACTCCTGTGGATTTAGCGATCGCAGAATTCATCCTCCGTCAGCGCTTAGGATTGTAATGAAGGAGTATTGAGAAGACTTGTTGTCGTTGCTCAGCGATGACATTGAATACTCAATAAAGTGTCCCTATTGACTGTCTGTCTTACGCATCATTCTGAATCTCTCTATAAAAACGATTTCTTCGCTTTTCTTATAAGGATGAAAGGAAAGCTGATTTGTTGTTCTTTTGTGATTTTGTCAAGTATTTTTACCCGAACAAAATCATAGAATCTTGTAATACATAGCATTACTAGTAATACCTAAAAACCGAATATTACTTTTGGCAAAAGATAAAAAAAATAGTTAGAGTCAGAATAATTCACTTTCTTTAAAGACTTTTGATGAAGTAAAATTAAAGATGGTCCAAAAAAATCTCTCAATCAGGAGACAATCAATTTACTCCACTTCGCAAAATGGGTGAAGCGCTTAGGTAAAAGGTTCAAGGTTAAAGGGACACAGCTAATTTTTCCCCTTTCCCCCTCCTCACGAGCTGTAATTTGTAAGCACGACAGCTTATAACTTCTTCTAGGTGCTGCTCAAGTCGTTGGAGAACAAGTAACTTTTGAGTGTTGATGAGAAATTCTAGTCTGCTTGCCTTGCCCAAAATTGTGCTGCTACAGCAATAGCTAACTGCCTCGAGTCCGGTAGCATCACACAATTAATCCAAGGTAAGTTTCATGCGTTTGATGAACATCTGAACTTAGCTAAATGTGTGAAAATTAGTGCAAATGGTTAGAATTCGTGAAATTGTCCAACAAACTCTCGCAACGGGTCATCTCACCATTGAAGCGGAAAACCAACTACGGCTACTGTTACAAACAACCCAATATGGCTTGGAAGATCTTAACGCTTTCATGAACTTGCAGAAATCGGCAATGGCCGGACTCATCAAGCAAGAATCGCGTGAGTTAAAAGATTCTGGGTCTCTTTGCAGCTCGAGTTCTGCTTTGTTATAGCGATCGCCTTTAAGAAAAACCACAGGAAACTAAGAATCTCAGCACTTTGAGTTCCTTACAAAGTATTCCCTAAGCCTTAACCGCACCACAGGACTGAACATCAAGCGACTTGCTAAATAGGTGCCACTTCCAGAAGCGACCATAAGGGATCTGCGATTGACCCTCTTTCCGATAAGATTAAAAAATGCTTAGCACTAGGTAACCCGGCTGGAAAATTCAAGTGACTAGAACCAGCGTCTGTCGTTTACCCTATGGGTACAACGGAAGCTCGCAAAAGTCAACTAGCCAAATCAAAAAAGCTCTTTTCTGTAAGCCTGTGTCTGATGCGTACTGCCGAGTGTCATCTCACTGGGTCAATGTACAAACGGATTACTCCTGGCATTGAGCCAAAGAGTATCCTGGCACAGATCACTTCAAGGAGCTAATTTACAAGTTACCTGGTTCTTGGCTGATATTCCCTAAAAGCCAGCACTTCATTTATGATGGAGTGCCTGTTGTTGCCGTTAGGCATACTCCCGCCCCTATGCTCTAGAAAAGTTAGGCTGACGGGTGACTCCTGCTAAAAGAAAGTTGAGGAACAGTTGTATGAACCAAGAAATTTTTGAGAGAGTTAAAAAAATAGTTGTCGAACAACTGGAAGTTGAAGCTGATACCGTTACACCTGAAGCCAACTTTGCCACTGACCTAAACGCCGACTCGCTAGATACCGTTGAGCTGGTTATGGCATTAGAAGAAGAGTTCGATATTGAAATTCCTGACGAAGCCGCTGAGCAGATCTTAACCGTCAAAGCAGCGGTAGACTACATCAGTAACAAAGTAGAAGCTCCTGCTTGAAGTTGAGCTTCATAATTTTCACTCTCTCGTTCTGCGTTCTGGGTGTGTAGGCCCTGTTTTACTGGCATCATGACTAACACTGAACTCAAACGCGTCGTTATCACAGGTCTCGGCGCGATTACTCCGATAGGCAACACTGTATCTGAGTACTGGGAAGGGTTGTTGAGCGGACGTAATGGTATAGGTCCGATTAGCTTATTTGACCCATCCCGGCACGATTGCCGCATTGCTGGTGAGGTAAAAGGCTTCGACCCCCATCAATATATGGAACGCAAAGAAGCCAAGCGGATGGATCGCTTTGCTCAATTTGCTATTGCTGCAAGCAAGCAGGCTCTAGCCGATGCTCAGTTTGTAATTAATGACCTGAACGCAGAACAAGTGGGTGTCATTATTGGGACTGGTATCGGCGGTTTGAAGGTATTAGAAGATCAGCAGGAAGTCTACTTAACTCGGGGCCCGGATCGGTGTAGCCCGTTTATGATTCCCATGATGATCGCCAATATGGCCGCGGGTCTAACGGCAATTCATACGGGTGCAAAAGGCCCGAATAATTGCACCGTGACTGCCTGTGCAGCAGGCTCTAATGCTGTAGGCGATGCATTTCGCCTTGTACAGCGCGGCTATGCCCAGGCCATGATTTGTGGAGGAACTGAGGCGGCTGTAACCCCCTTGTCTGTTGCTGGCTTTGCTGCTGCACGCGCCCTGTCTACTCGTAACGACGATCCCACTCATGCCTGTCGCCCGTTCGATCGCGATCGCGACGGCTTTGTTATGGGTGAAGGCGCAGGAATTCTGCTCCTAGAAGAACTGGAACACGCCCTCAGCCGAAATGCAAAGATTTATGCTGAAATCGTCGGCTACGGGATGACCTGTGATGCCTATCACATCACTTCCCCTGTACCAGGAGGAGAAGGGGCAGCGCGGGCAATGCAGTTGGCGATGAAAGATGGGGGTCTTACTCCCGAACAGATCAGCTACATCAACGCTCATGGAACCAGTACCCCAGCTAACGACTCGACAGAAACAGCAGCGATTAAAACCGCTTTAGGGGAGCCAGCTTACAAAGTAGCAATTAGCTCCACAAAATCGATGACAGGTCATCTGTTAGGTGGTTCTGGTGGTATTGAAGCAGTTGCTACAACTCTGGCGGTGGCCAATGACCACGTTCCACCTACTATTAATCTGGAAAACCCCGATCCAGCTTGCGATCTCGATTACGTACCGAACAAGAGCCGTAGTCAGACGGTAGAGGTGGCGCTGTCTAATTCTTTTGGGTTTGGCGGTCACAATGTCACGCTAGCATTCAAGAAATACAGACAAGAGTAATGGCAATAAAAAATTAGGAAGGGTATCCATTTAGACATTTGCCTACAGTCTCAAAAAGTCGGTATGGTATAAATACCTAGTCCCATTCTGCCTTGCCCATCGATCCCCATGATGGGATGATGGGCTTATAGCCTTGGGGCGACCGAGTGCCATCGAGTTTTAACTCACACGTATCTTGTCTTTAAACCTTAGTTTCCTAAAGTCATTAAAGAGAAATTATGGCCGTTGCAACCCAATCTCTCGAAACACTTTGCATTAACTCCATCCGCTTTCTAGCGATTGATGCTGTACAGAAAGCGAATTCTGGTCATCCAGGGCTGCCGATGGGTGCGGCTCCTATGGCATTCGTGCTTTGGGACCGTTTTATGCGGTTCAACCCTAAAAATCCTAAATGGTTTAACCGCGATCGCTTCGTCTTGTCTGCGGGTCACGGCTGTATGTTACAGTACGCCCTACTCCATCTGACAGGCTATGATAGCGTGACGCTGGACGATATCAAACAGTTCCGGCAGTGGGGTTCCAAAACTCCCGGTCACCCCGAAAACTTCGAGACACTTGGTGTAGAAGTCACCACTGGTCCCTTGGGACAGGGTATTGCCAATGGGGTGGGCTTGGCAATGGCAGAAGCTCATTTAGCTGCGAAGTTCAACAAGCCCGATGCCAAGATTGTTGACCACTATACCTATGTGATTCTCGGTGATGGTTGCAACATGGAAGGGGTTTCTGGCGAAGCCTGTTCCTTGGCAGGACACTTGGGATTAGGCAAGTTAATTGCTCTGTACGACGATAACCACATTTCGATCGACGGTTCGACCGATGTCTCCTTTACCGAGGATGTAGCGAAGCGATTTGAAGCTTACGGTTGGCACGTCCAACACGTGGAAGACGGCAACAGCGACCTCGAAGCTATTGCCAAAGCGATCGAAGCCGCCAAAGCTGTCACTGACAAGCCTTCCTTTATTAAGGTAACCACAACGATTGGTTATGGCTCTCCCAATAAGGCTAATACCGCCGATGTTCATGGAGCAGCTTTGGGTAAGGATGAAGTGAAGGCAACTCGCGAGAACTTGGGTTGGGAATACCCTGAGTTCGAGGTGCCAGAAGACGCCCTTAAGCATTTCCGTAAAGCTGTAGATCGTGGTGCTAACTTAGAAACCGAATGGAACCAAGCCTTAGCTGACTACAAAGCTAAGTATCCTGAAGAAGCGGCTGAGTTTGAGCGGATGCTCAGCGGTAAACTCCCCGAAGGGTGGGAAAAAGCCCTGCCAACCTACAATCCAGAAGACAAGGCACTAGCGACTCGTAAGACTTCAGAAATGAGTCTGAATGCTTTGGCTCCTGTGTTGCCAGAACTCATTGGGGGTTCTGCTGACCTGACCCACTCCAACTACACCTTGCTCAAGGGATTTGGTGATTTCCAAAAAGGACAGTATGCCAATCGCAACCTACGCTTCGGTGTGCGCGAGCATGGCATGGGTTCGATTTGTAACGGGATTGCCCTGCACGGTTCTGGATTGATTCCTTACTGTGCCACCTTCCTGGTATTTGCTGACTATATGCGGGCGGCGATTCGTCTTTCCGCTTTGTCACAAGCTGGAGTCGTTTACGTCATGACTCACGACTCTATTGCTTTGGGTGAAGATGGTCCTACCCACCAACCGGTTGAAACCCTTGCTTCCCTGCGGGCTATCCCCAACCTGCTGGTAATCCGCCCTGCTGACGGGAACGAAACCTCTGGTGCTTACAAGGTTGCCATCCAAGCTGCCAGCGAAAACCGTCCTACCTTATTGGCATTCTCCCGGCAAAACTTACCGCAATTAGCGGGAAGCAGTATTGATAACGTTGCTAAGGGTGCATACATTCTCTCGGATGGCGAAGGTACACCCGATCTGATTCTCATCGGTACCGGTGGCGAAACCTACCTCTGTGTTGAAGCTGCCGAGAAGCTACGGGCTGAAGGTAAGAACGTTCGTGTCGTTTCCATGCCCTCTTGGGAATTGTTTGATGCACAGGATGAAGCTTATCGCGAATCCGTATTGCCCAAAGCCGTTACTAAGCGTTTAGCAGTAGAAGCCGCTTCTAGTTTTGGTTGGTGCCGTTACCTCGGTAATGAAGGCGCAATGATTAGTATTGATCGCTTTGGAGTCTCGGCCCCTGGTGGTGTTGCCCTCGAAAAGTTTGGGTTCACCGTAGATAACGTCGTGGCTAAGGCCAAAGAGCTACTGGGTTAAGGCACAAGGAACGTGGTTTTACTTTAGTTCTTAAATGAGTTCAAAGGCTCTCTATTTTTAGAGAGCCTATTTTCTATCTCGATCAAGGTCTCGTTGCTATAGCAGTTAATGATTA
>CBKWLJ010000236.1:0-13864 GCA_966675205.1 uncultured bacterium | reverse complement strand
CATGATAACGGGCCTGGTATTCCAGAAGCGATTAAACATCGCTTATTTGAAGCCTTTGTGACTCATGGAAAGCACTGTGGAACTGGACTAGGAACAGCGATCGCTAAATCCATTGTCGATGCTCATGGAGGAGACATTTGGTTTGAGTCTAACTGTAATGAAGGAACCACGTTTTACATCCGTCTCCCTTTGTAGTAGTCCGATTTGATTCGTGAACCAGAGGGAGGAAGAAGACAAGGGGGCAAGAAACTGGTATTGGTCACTCTTGCAAGCGTGGCTACATCAACAATTGGATTAATTTTTATCATTTTTGATAGTATCAATACATTTAAAAATTCCTCATTTTTTAGCAAAATAGCTGATTGACAATAGCGGATGCTAACGCTTCAGAGCTTTGCCAATTAGGATTAAAAATGGAGCATCTCACGAGACATCCATGAGCCAAACCGAGCAAATTTTATCTCAGTTACCGGGTGACGTTAAGGGACGCCTTCAAAGTACAGATAAATTATGGCAAGCGCTACGGGAAGATACAGCACCTATCCCCTCGGTAATTAAAGAACGCCAAGAACCTTTATTGTCCGTAGACTGGGATGTAGTTATCTGTGGGGGCACCTTGGGAATTTTGATCGGTGCTGCCTTACAAAAGCGAGGTTGGCGAGTTGCTATAGTTGAGCGAGGCATTTTACGGGGGCGAGAGCAAGAGTGGAATATCTCCCGTAAAGAACTTGAAGTATTTATAGAACTGGAACTGCTGACTGAAGGTGAGTTAGAAAAAGCGATCGCAACCGAGTATAACCCCGCACGCATCAGCTTTTTTGAAGGACCGGATTTTTGGATACGGGATGTTCTCAACATTGGTGTTGACCCCGTCTTTCTCCTCGATACCCTAAAATCAAAATTTCTAGAAGCAGGGGGGCAACTGTTTGAACAGGCTTCCTTCGAGGGAGCAGCAGTTCATCCCGATGGCATATTTGTTGAAGCCGCAGGAGGATTGAAAACACGGTTACTCATTGATGCCATGGGTCATTTCTCGCCCATTGTCAAGCAGGCACGGCAGGGAGAAAAACCAGAAGGTATTTGCTTAGTTGTTGGCAGTTGCGCTAAAGGCTTTCCTCAAAATGAAACGGGTGATCTCATCGTTTCCTTCACACCCATTCAGAATCAATGTCAATACTTCTGGGAGGCATTTCCCGCACGGGATGGTAGAACAACCTACTTATTCACCTATATCGATGCTCACCCAAAACGCCCTAGCTTAGAGTTTTTATGGGAAGAGTATCTGCGCCTCCTGCCGGAATACCAGGGTGTTGAATTGTCCCAACTCGATTTTCAGCGAGTGCTGTTTGGTTTTTTTCCATCCTACCGAAACTCACCTGTGAGGATGCCTTGGAACCGAATTTTGCCAGTCGGTGATAGTGCAGGCGCTCAATCCCCCGTAAGCTTTGGTGGATTTGGCTCAATGGTACGACATCTGAAGCGTCTGAGCGAAGGAATTCATGAAGCCCTTCACAGGGATGCTTTATCACGAAACGCACTCTGGACGCTGCAACCTTATCAGCCCAATATTGCCGTCACCTGGCTGTTTCAACGGGCGATGAGTGTCGGGATCGATCAAAAACTGCCTCCCAATCAAATCAATCAGCTGCTCACGGGTGTTTTTCAGGCAATGGAACAGTTGGGAGATGATGTTCTGCGACCCTTTTTGCAAGACGTTGTCCAGTTTCCAGGTTTATCAAAAACCCTCTTGCTCACATCCCTGACTAAACCCGGACTGGTGGTGCCAGTGATTCCTCAAGTTGGACTGGCAATCTTGTTAGATTGGCTCATCCATTACATCAACTTGGGTATTTATAGTGGCTTGTATCCCTTGGGGAAACTCATGAGTGAAGCAGTCAAAATACTGCCGCCGATACCCCAATATTACTGCCGTCGTTGGATTGAAGCATGGTGTTATGGGTCTGGGGCCGACCATTGAAACCTACATTCCTCACTCGTCAAGTGTCACAGCTTCTAAGTCTTTGCTTCAAGTCCCTGCGTTGATGCATGAGGTTTCCTTTTCCCTGTCCCTGCCCAAAAAGCATGACTCAATTGGCATGGTCTGCTAACATCTCCAGGTATAGCAGAATACAGCTTTTGCCAGCCTTCCTTTTTCACTTGCTGCTCAAATCCCTGGATTGAAGATCTTTTGGCAAAGCATCAGTAGGGCAGCATCAAATTTTTCTCACTCATGCCAAAATCCTCTCGAAAAAAACGAAAACAGTCCAACTCTTGGTCAAATGAATTTGACGACATCGTTCGTGGTGTCTCAGGCGGCTTCTTGTTTGGAATTCCGCTGCTGTACACAATGGAGGTTTGGTGGATTGGTTCTGAAATCTCCCCTCCCATAATGCTGGCTATCCTAGCTACTACTTTTGTCGTTGTTTTTCTGCTCAATCGTACTGAAGGCTTTCGCAAAGCTCAAAGTCAGCAATTCCTCGATAATCTAATGGATAGCGTTCAATTATTGGCGATCGGCATCGTCTGCGTTACCGTTGTGCTGATTTTGTTGGGTGAGATTAAATTAGGAACTCCATTAAACGAAGCACTAGGTAAGATTGTCTTAGAAAGCATCCCTTTTGCTCTAGGTGCAGCTTTGTCACGGGCATTTTTGAGTGGCGATCGCTGGTCCTGCTCAGAAGACAATGACTCCGGCAAACCAGGCGATCGGGCAAAACAGGCAAGTAAAGCAGGGCTACAAGCTACTCTTGCCGACATTGGTGCTACTCTCATTGGGGCAATGATCATTGCCTTCAACATTGCCCCAACTGACGAAATCCCAATGCTCAACGGATCGGTGTCACCTCCGTTACTTTTAGCTATTATTGCCGCCTCCCTTGTTATTTCCTACGGCATTGTTTTTCAAGCTGGCTTCACTACTCAGCAAAAACGCCGACAGCAGCAAGGGATTTTTCAGCGTCCAATCAGCGAGACGGTGGCTTCCTACCTCGTATCACTTTTAGCGGCTGCGTTTATGTTGTTATTTTTTAACCGATTGGCCTTTGATGACCCTTGGACACTGTGGTTGCACTACACCCTATTACTAGGATTTCCTGCTAGTGTTGGTGGCGCAGCGGGACGCATTGCCTTATGAATGACACTGACTCATCCTCACAAGATCAACAAAAGCTCCATCGCTCACCCGCAGAGTGGACAACCTTTTTGATCGCCTTGTTCATCCTCGCGGGAATTGTCGGACTAGTATTTCACGAGTGGCTCACTCAGGATAGGAAGCCCCCTGTAATCTCAGTGACATACTCTAGTGAGATTCGCCAAGTGCCCGGACAATATTATGTTCCTTTTGAAGTCATTAACAAGGGTGGCGAGACGGTGGAATCAGTTGAGATTATTGCTGAGCTACGCATCAATAATGAGGTGGAAGAATCAGGGGAACAGCAAATCGACTTTCTCGCTAGCAGCGAAAAGGAGGAGGGTGCATTTGTATTTAGCCGCGATCCACGCCAAGGAAAACTAACAGTGCGAGTCGCAAGCTATAAGTTACCTTAATCCTGATTTGAGCAACCTTAGGGCGCTAGCGTTAATGGGTTAAATTTTTACGGGGACACGGAATAGCTCATAAATAGCAATGTTTCTTTACATTATGAAAGAAGATGTTCGTGCCATGAAAGATTAGTCTTCTCGTTTCTACACAGCTTTTGTTAAACTGGGCGATCGCAAGAGTCGAAATTTTTGGCTGATGTGAGTTTGCTCAGTTTGTATCGGGGGAGTTTCTAATAGAAATTCCCTGTTCAAATCTATCTTTAGGAAGTGTTCAGGGTTTGGCTTCAGCATGATTTCCCGATACTGAAAAAAGAGCGTTATAATCGCCATCATTACTGTGATACCTATTCTACGATCTGAGTTAATGACTGCTCAACAATCTCAAACCCATTTACTAATGATAGAAGACGACGAAGGAAGTAGAGAACTCGTCTTAGAAAATGCCTCCTATTTAGTTGGCAAAAGCTCAGAATGTGATATTCAATTATCATCATCATTTGTCTCTCGCCGACACGCCACTTTGGAGCAAAAACCCAATTCTGATGGTACAGTTTCTTACCAGATTATCGATGGATATAAGGGAAAACCCAGCTCTAACGGTATTCTAGTTAATGGTCGCAAAGTCACTAATCATCTTCTTCAAAATCGGGATGAAATTGTCTTTGGTCCTCAGGTAAAAATCGCTTATTACTTATTACAAAGAAGTTCTAGTGTCAGTGATGCAGGAGATGAGTTTGACATCACGCTCATTAGTCCTGGCATGATTGATGAAGAGGAAGAAATTTAATTTCCTCAATCAAGGATGAGATGTTAATTGACAAAGCTCTACTTAAGAACGAATAAGTAGACTGAAGTTAATAGAACCTAGTCTATCGTTACGAAGTCTAGAGTGAAACCATCTCTCAGAGAAAAGTCGGCGAGGACTCTCGCTCATCTATTTGAGGTCAGGGAAGAACGCCGTTCGCCGACTTGAGGTAATCAGAAATAGTTTATAACCCACTACTCAAAAATCTCACGTTCTTCAGTCCTGGTATGAGCTTAAATTAAAACTGCTATCTTTCAATAAAGGAAGCCTTTCGTTCTAAGCTAAGAATATGGCTAAACGACACTTCTATCAAGCCTGATATCAGGTAGGGATTGAAAAATGACAGGAAAAAAAATTTTAATGCTCGTCGGTGACTTTGTAGAAGACTACGAGGTGATGGTGCCCTTTCAGGCATTAACAATGGTAGGGCATACTGTCCATGCTGTATGTCCCGATAAAAAAGCAGGAGAAACTGTAAAGACAGCTATTCACGACTTTGAAGGGGATCAAACTTATAGCGAAAAACCTGGTCACAACTTCAAACTCAACACGACATTTGACGAAATAATAGCAGACGCCTACGACGCTTTGGTGATTCCTGGAGGAAGAGCACCAGAATATATTCGCCTCAATGAAAAGGTG
The DNA here is from genome assembly GCA_966675205.1 of uncultured bacterium. Classification (GTDB taxonomy): domain Bacteria; phylum Cyanobacteriota; class Cyanobacteriia; order Cyanobacteriales; family Coleofasciculaceae; genus JBFLZA01. The sequence continues at coordinate 8,877 of CBKWLJ010000236.1, read as the reverse complement.
CTGGAAATTACCCGTCACTTCGCTTCAACGCATAAACCCATCGCAGCTATTTGCCACGGATTGCAAGTCTTAGTTGCTGCTGAAGTATTAGAAGGTAAAAGTTGTACGGCTTACCCTGCCTGTGGTCCAGATGTGATTCGTGCTGGCGGCCTTTACGTTCATATTCCTCCTGATGAAGCAATAGTGGATGGTAATTTAGTGACAGCACCAGCATGGCCTGCACATCCCAATTGGTTAGCTGAATTCCTGAAACTTTTAGGAACTAGAATTGAACATCAACAAGCGGTAGGAGTCTAAATTATCTGGCAATAGGTATCAAAAGTTAAAGGCGTAGGGTAGGCACTACAATTCAAAGAGACGATAAGCCGGTTGACATTAAATTTATCGTTGAGGCAAGGCTCCAGGGTAGAGGGCTCCAAGGCAGTTTGCGTAGCATGGCTGCTAGGGCATAGGGAAGAGAATTGTAGGCTCTTAACAGATGTTAACAAACCTACGTTTATTTGTGCCTACCTACTTAGTCATCTCCTGAATTAAAACATCCTTTTTCAATCCCACATTTTAAAAAGTGGGAGACTTCTGCCCTCTATCCTCTACCTGATGAAGAATATAGATTAAATATTGAGTAAACTTACCCAGATGCATCATTTTTTTGGTTAAACTAAGTCACATCGAAAGCAGTCTTTTTTGACCCCCCCAATCACTGAGAATTATTGGGGGAAATTTTATTTAATGAAAATATTATGCTACTACAGTCAAAAAAACTGATAAGAAAGCTATTAATTAAAACTCGTAGAAATTTTATCACGTATCCACAATTACCAGTAGCCTTCCGCTCTCGGTTAGGCTCATTTCTAACATTGTTAGTGCTGATGGTTGCTGGCTATTTGGGTAATTATTTTAATTTAACACTCTTTTTTGGAGTAGATTTTCTGTTTGGTAGCATCGCTGTCTTAATGGTAGTGTGCCTGTACGGAACAGGTTGGGGTACTGTTGTTGCCGCAATGTCTGGCTTCCATACCTTTTTTCTGTGGGGGCATCCGTATGCAGCCATTATCTTGACATGCGAAGCACTTTTCGTAGGTGGAGGAGGACGCCGTAAGCAACAAAACATATTGTTACTAGATGGGTTTTACTGGATTTGCATTGGTATGCCTCTTGTATGGCTGTTTTATGCAGAGTTTATGGGCGTACAAGATCAAACAGTATGGCTTATCATGCTCAAGCAATCTATTAATGGTATTTTTAACGCCTTAATTGCAAGTTTATTGCTTACTCATTTACCTATCCGTAACTGGGTAGTTCATCCCAAAGCGGCTAATACTTTCTCACTTCAGTTAACATTATTCAACTTGTTAGTAGCTTTTGTTTTGTTTCCTGCATTAACGCTTATGGTTTTGAATAGCAGAAGTGCCATAAGTAATATAGAACAAACAATTGAAGCTAATCTCCAACATGCATCTACAGACATAGTAAATGAATTGCGAGCGGGCCACCAACAAAATCTCAATGCTCTCAGACAACTTGCCCAAATCGCAGCTCGTTCTGAGATGAATTTATCAAAAGAGCTACAGGAAAGCGCAGAACTATTGCAACACACATTTACAACATTCGATCACATTTATGTTGTGAATAAAGAGGGTAAAAAAATTATTTCCTATCCTCAAATAGGAATGGAGCCATTCAATGCTAGTAAGCAAGAGTGGGAGTTCGTAGAGAAAAGTAAACAGTTGATGAACTCTAATATCTTCTTAATCAACGATGGAATTTCGTCTTCTCAGCTCGTTTACATCGTACCCGTTATTTTTAACAATCGCATTTTAGGTAATGTAATCAGCAATATAAATCTAGAACTATTTGAACAAAATCTAAAATCTTTTGTCTCTTCTCAGGAAATGAAAGTTACGCTATTGAATAATCAAAACCTTGTGATTGCTAGTACTCATTATGATGTACCTATATTAACCTCTTTCGATCCGCATCATGGTGGAGAAGTTCGCCCTCTCAATACCCAAATTTACCAATGGCTACCTCTGGAAAATACACCTATAATGATGCGTTGGAAAAATTCATTCTACGTACAAAAGACTAATATTAGTGAAAACTTTCCTTTTACAGTAATTGTTGAAATTCCTACGAAACCCCACTTTCTTTATTTGCAAAATCTCTATATTAAAAGTCTGGCGATTATGCTGGCGCTAGCTGTAATGGCTTTGATTTTAGCAAACTTATTCAGTCAATGGTTAACTAAACCCATCTTGCAACTTGCCGAAGTTACGACTGATCTACCGGATAAACTTTTACGCAGAGAACAACAAGCAGTTGTTTGGCCCAAGAGCTGGGTGATAGAGATGAATATCTTAGTCAGTAACTTTCAGTTTATGGCTGCTCTGCTTGAACGAAAATTTCAAGAAATAAAATATGCAAATGAGCAACTTGAACAGCGAGTTCGAGAGCGCACACAAGAACTCTCAGATGCGAACCAAGAATTGGCAGACGAAGTGACTGAACGTCAGCGTGTTGCTGAATCACTCCAGCAATCAGAAACTTTATTAAAAGCACAAACCAAGCAGTTACAAATTGCTTTGGAGGAACTCAAACAAACTCAAGCTCAACTCGTTCAAACTGAAAAAATGTCGAGTTTAGGGCAATTAGTGGCAGGGATAGCCCATGAAATCAATAATCCTGTTAATTTTATTTATGGTAATTTAATTCACGCTCAAGGATATACTCAAGATTTACTAGATTTAGTTCAGTGTTATCAACAAGAATACTCCCATTCTACAGCAATTATTCAAAATAAAATAGAAGCTATTGATTGGGAGTTTTTGAAAGAAGATTTACCTAAGCTCTTGGATTCGATGCAGGTGGGAGCAAAGCGCATTCACGAGATTGTACAGTCATTGCGAAACTTCTCGCGCTTAGATGAATCTGAGATAAAATCTGTTGATATTCATGAAGGGATTGACAGTACTTTGATGATTCTAAAAAGCCGTTTATCAGTCACAAAAAATTATCCTAAAATAGAGGTTTTTAAAGAATATAAATCCTTGCCTTTAGTAGAGTGCTATCCCGGTAAACTTAATCAAGTTTTTATGAACATTTTAGTTAATGCAATTGATTCTTTGGAGGAACAACTTAGTATTCAAGATTTAGAAAATTCTCCAATCTTTAGCTATAAACCTTGGATTCGGATAGGCACCGAAGTCACTGATAATAGCTGGGTGATCATTCGCATTGCCGATAATGGAAAAGGACTGACAACAGAGCAATCATCAAAGCTATTTGACCCCTTCTTTACAACCAAACCAGTTGGGAAAGGCACAGGTTTAGGGTTGTCGATTAGTTATCAGATTGTTGTAGAACTGCATGGTGGGCAGCTTTATTGTATTTCCGAACCCAATCAGGGAGCAGAATTTATTATTAAGATTCCATGTTGGCAGTCAATCAATCCAATATCAACTGAACGGTAGCTTCAGTTGTAATATTAAGGTAATCTCCCACAGAATTTACAGAAAATTCATATTAAGCACCTATGTGCTGCCGCACACAACACTCATCATAAAAATTTCTAACATACCCCTACTCTATGCGTTAGGCGCATGCTACGCAAACGAGAACGGCTACACCGAGTGGGGAACGTTTCGCGAACAACCTTCAACCTTCTAACCTTCAATCACCTTTCAAGTTAAGTCCCCTAAGCGATCACTCACGAACGTTACGATCAAATAGCTTCTTCCCCTTGGAGCGCCAAAACGACCAGAAGCGTCTATTTTCCAGCAAGTTACGGCTATTTTTTTAGAGCCAGTTGTCAGTTGATAGAACAATAACAGACAATAGAAACCAGATAAGGTCGAAATAACTTTTAAATGACTCTTTAACGTCAGTCCATCGCCCTTTTCTTAAGTACCCCTATCAAAAAGATTGGGGTCAGGAGCATCTAGAGTTAACGCTAATATATCTGCCGAAAAAATCCGGATAGATACAAACTTAAGCCGTAAGTACTAAAAGTGTATCTCTGCAATCTGGGATGCACCTCTTTTAGTTCGCCCCGCTTAATTCAATTGTCCCAAGAACTGGCAGTCAAGCACAGTTCACTCACCGCTGGGGTTGGTCAAATCCAGCAGCGCCTGAAGCCAACTCGGGAGAAGCTACTCTAGCCGTTAAGAGGAATCGGCTTGACTGTGAACTGCTCTTGAGACTCAGCATGCCCAGCTATTGACAGACAGACATGGAAAAACAACCGCTAGATATTGCCGAATATGCTGCCATTACAGGCTCTTTTGTGGGCACTGTGGTGGCTGCGGTATCTGGGCAGGTGCTTTATGCCGCCGCACCCTTAACCTTAGCCCTCTCTCTAAACTTAGCTAATCGGCGTCGATCTGAGCAACAAACACAACAGTATACTAACGACGCAATTACTCAAATTTACCCAGCCGTTCAATCGATACATCAAGAAGTCCAAACGCTACCGGCGCTGAAAAGACAGGTAAACGCCCTAGATCAAGAGTTTAGTTCCCGCTCAGAAACCCAAGCCATTGATCAGATCAAAGCGTTGATCGCACAATTGTCTGAGCGACTCAACGAAATGAACTTGCGTCTTGATCACGCCTCGGCACCACAAGAGGTTGACTTGACTGAGGTAGAGCAAGCAATTACAGACATTCACAGCCACTTGGGTGCTTTGACGTTCCGGATTGAGCAGTTACCTACGCCAGAACCTGTTGATCTTAATGGCATAGGAGACTCGATTATAGAACTCAATAACCAGATCAATGATCTTAATCAACAGTTCTATAGTCGTCCGGAAACACAGCTAATTGAACAATCTCACAACGCGATCGCACAACTCGCAGAACAGCTAGAGAATGTAAAACAGCGTTTGGATGATAATCCAACCTCCCAAACTGTTGACTTGACTGAAGTGGAGCAGGCGATCGCCACTCTACAAGAGCAACTTAACGTTGTCACTCTGCGTCTAGATCATACCCCAACTTCCCAAACTGTTGACTTGACTGAAGTGGAGCAGGCAATTGCCACTGTGCAAAGTCAGCTAGATACCCTCAACCAACAGTTCAACAATCGACCTGAAATCCAAGATATTGAACAGTCGCAAGCTGCAATCACACAGCTAACCGAGCAGTTAAACGCTTTAACACAGCGTTTGGATAAAACTCCAGCACTACAAGCGCTTGAACTTGGTGGTGTTGAACCGATAATCGCAAATATGCAGACTCAGCTAGAAGCTTTAACTCTGCGTCTAGATGAGGAACCCACTCTCCAAGGCGTTAACCTGACTCAGGTTGAACAAGCGATTACCACACTTCACGATCAGATAGATAGCCTCAACCAACAATTCAACAATCGACCTGAAATTGAAGCAGTTGAGCAATCCCAAAGTGCGATCGAACACCTTACAGAACAACTGAATGCTATAACCCTTCGTCTGGATCAGGCCCCAACCTCTCAATCCAGTGAGCTCAGTGGTTTAGAATGGGCGATTTTAGACATCAACAATCAGCTAGATAGTCTTAATCAACAGTTCAACAATCGACCTGAAATTCAAGCGACAGAACAAGTACAAGCAGCATTCACCCAATTAACAGAACAGGTGAACGCTTTAACCGTTCGTCTAGATAGTAGTCCAGCCACCCAAGCAGTTGACTTGAGTGAGATCGAACAAGCGATCGCACAACTGAGAAGTCAACTCGAAGCGATAACTGTTCGTCTAGATAGTAGTCCGGTAACTCAAGCGTTTGATTTGAGTGAGATCGAACAAACGATCGCACAACTGCGAGTTCAACAGGAGGCGATCACTGCTCATCTGGATAGTAGTCCGGTAACTCAAGCGTTTGACTTGAGTGAGATCGAACAAACAATCGCACAACTGCGAGTTCAACAGGAGGCGATTACTGCTCATCTAGATATTAGTCCAGTCACTCAAGCCGTTGATTTGAGTGAAATCGAACAAGCGATCGCACAACTGCGAGTTCAACAGGAGGCGATCACCGCTCATCTAGATAGTAGTCCAGTCACTCAAGCGTTTGACTTGAGTGAAATTGAACAAGCGATCACACAACTGCGAGTTCAACAGGAGGCGATCACTGCTCATCTAGATAGTAGTCCAGTCACTCAAGCGTTTGACTTGAGTGAAATCGAACAAGCGATCGCACAACTCCGCAGTCAGCTAGATACGACAAGTGAGCAATCTCAAACTGCCATCATTCAGCTAGCAGAGCAACTTGATGGAGTCACACAACGTTTGGAATCGGCTCCAACGCCTCAATCCGTTGACTTAGCTGGAGTGGAACAGGTAATCGCAGACCTTCAAACTCAGCTAGATGCGATAGTTCTGCGTTTAGATAGTAGTTCCACAGCTCAAACAGTTGACCTCAGCGTAGTGGAACAGGCGATCGCAGACCTTCAAACTCAGCTAGATGCTGTAGTCCTGCGCTTAGATAATAGTTCTACAGCTCAAACAGTTGACCTCAGCGCAGTGGAACAGGTAATCGCAGACCTTCAAACTCAGCTAGATGCGATCACCATTCGTCTGGAAGGCACAGCATCATCTTCAGGTATTGAGTTGAGTGGTGTCGAGCAGGCGATCGCAGAACTCCGGAGTCAGCTAGATACGACGAGTGAGCAATCTCAAACTGCCATTGTTCAGCTAGCGGAGCAACTTGATGGGGTTACACAACGTTTAGATCACGAACCCACACTTCCCTCAGTTGACTTGACTGGCGTGGAACAGGTGATCGCAGATCTTCAAGCTCAACTTGACCTCATAACCGTTCGCCTAGATAATAGCGCAACACCTCAGGTAGTTGAGCTGAGCGGTATTGAACAAACAATTCTCGATATCCAAGATCAGTTAGGCAATCTTAGCCAACAGTTCAACCACCGACCTGAGATTCAAGCAATTGAGCAATCACAATCAGCAATCTCACGCCTGACAGAACAGTTGTTAACAATACGTTTGGCTCAGGCTTCAACCCCTGAAGCGGTTGACATCACTGGTGTGGAACAAGCGATTACAGAACTCCGAGAGCAGCTAAATAGCAATGTTGAGCAATCTCAAGGTGCGATCGCTCTGCTAGCCGAGCAACTGGATGCAGTCACTCAGCGCTTAGAGCAGACTCCCACTTCTCCAGCCGTTGATATCACTGGTGTGGAACAAACAATTGCAGAACTCCGCGAGCAGCTAAATAGCAATGTTGAGCAATCTCAAGGTGCGATCGCTCTGCTAGCCGAGCAACTGGATGCAGTCACTCAACGTTTAGAGCAGACTCCTACCTCTCCAGCCGTTGATATCACTGCTGTGGAACAAACAATTGTAGAACTCCACGAGCAGCTGAATAGCAATGTTGAGCAATCTCAAGGTGCGATCGCTCTGCTAGCTGAGCAACTGGATGCACTCACTCAGCGTTTAGAGCAGACTCCTACCTCTCCAGCCGTTGATATCACAGGCGTGGAACAAGCAGTTGCTCAGATCCAAACTCAGTTGACAACTCTCAACCAACAGTTTACAGAGCGACCCGAACTCCAAACCTTGGAGCAATCTCAATGTGCGATCGCTCTGCTAGCTGAGCAACTCGATGTACTCACTCAGCGTTTAGAGCAGACTCCCACACCTCCAGCCGTTGACATCACAGGCGTGGAACAAGCAGTTGCTCAGATTCAAACTCAGTTAGCAACTCTCAACCAACAGTTTACAGAGCGACCCGAACTCCAAACCTTGGAGCAATCTCAAGGTGCGATCGCTCTGCTAGCTGAGCAACTCGATGCACTCACTCAGCGCTTAGAGCAGACTCCCACACCTCCAACCGTTGACATCACTGGTGTGGAACAAGCGATTGCAGAACTCCGAGAGCAGCTTAATAGCAATATTGAGCAATCCCAAGGTGCGATCGCATTGCTAGCCGAGCAACTTGATGTCGTCACCCAGCGTTTAGAACAGGAACCAACCCCTCAAGCAGTAGATTTGACGGGTGTGGAGCAAACGCTTGCCGAACTCCGGGAGCAGTTCCATAGCAATATTGAGCAATCCCAAGGTGCGATCGCTCTGCTGGCTGAGCAACTCGATGTCGTTACCCAGCGTTTAGAGCAGGAACCAACCCCTCAAGCAGCAGATTTGACGAGTGTGGAACAAACGCTTGCAGAACTCCAGGAGCAGTTCCATAGCAACATTGAGCAATCCCAAGGTGCGATCGCTCTGCTGGCTGAGCAACTCGATGTCGTTACCCAGCGTTTAGAGCAAGCTCCAACGTCACAAGCTATAGATCTGAGTGGCATTGAACAGGCGATCGTAGAAATCAGCACTCAGTTGGATACCTTAAGACTGCGAGTTGATAATTTGCCGACTGCTTCAGAAGTTCAATTCACTCAACAAGACGTTACGGCTGAAGATCTTCAAGCTCAACAGGATGTGATGGCGTCACTTCTGGAAAACCTACCTCTACCAACTCAAGAGGAGGTTAAACCTCAAGAAGACGTTCAATCTACTGAGAAAGAGGCTGTACCTACAGGCATTCCGGGGCCACTAGACGAGCTCAACCAACAGTTTCAGGCTCGACCTGAGACACAGGCTATTCAGCAAATCGACGACGCGCTGAAACGGCTGATTGATCGGTTGAGTTTAGTCGGTTTGCGTCTAGGCAGAATCCAGGCTGCACCAGAAGTTGACCTCAACAGTGCCAAGCAAGCGATCGCAGATAGTCAAGGTCAGTTGGAGACTCTCAGTCAACTGTTTTATGCTCGACCTGAGACTCAATCCATTGAGCAAATCAAAGAAGCGATCGCCCAATTTGCAGAAGTTGATTGTGGTGACGATGAAAAAGCACAGGCAGACTACAAGTTTCAGTTAGATGCTATGGCTTTATG
>CBKWLJ010000235.1:0-13980 GCA_966675205.1 uncultured bacterium | reverse complement strand
AAGTTTTTCCTCGATTTTGCGGGCATGATCTATATCTGTGACGCGGAGGTACTGTACGGGCACAGTTTCTGTGGACCAGACGGCTGTTGAATCGAGACGACACAGACCTAAAAAGCCGGGGCATGACCCCGGCTTTTTAGTAGCCGTATTTCTTGCCTGCGGGACTTGGGTCTCACTTGCAGTCCCCGACACTCGGCTGTCTGATAGGTGGTATGGTTATTGCCGCTCTCAGCCTACAAAGGCGCGTTCACAGCCATCGGTTGGGCGACAAATATAAGAAAATTTTCCCCTGCTCCCCGCACCTCCGCCCCCCACTGCTTAAAACGAAAGAGATTTGGCTTGCTCTAAATCCGCCAATGCGCCTTCATAGTCTCCTAGAGCAGAACGAACTGTGCTGCGTCGGTTGTAAGCTTCAATATGATTGGGATCGAGATTTAAAGCTTGATTGTAAGCATTGATAGCTGCTTGATAATCACCGGATTCATATCGTAGATTACCTTGAATCATCAAACCATGAATAAGCTGTTGATTTTCATCTTCAAACACTCCTTGCACCGATTGAAAAGCATCAGCCATGTGGCTGAAAAATTCCTTAGCTGCTACTGAATCAATTTTCAGTGCTTGGTCGAAATCTTCTATACTTCCCCAATTATCATCCTGTTGCATTCGGGTATAGCCCCGGTTGAGATAGGCTTGAGTAAAGTCGGGATTGAGTTCGATCGCTTGGCTAAAATCTGCGATCGCATTTTCGTACTCTCCTAAAGCAATAAAGTTCAATCCCCGATTGAAGTATGCTTCGGCAATATTGGGATTAATCGATAACGCATGATTGTAATCTTTAGTTGCTTTTTGATAGTCTTCTAATTCATAATGAGCATAACCTCTAGTTAGGTACGCTTTAACCAGATTAGTGTTAAGGCTCAAGACAGTATTACAATCTGCGATCGCGCCTTGATAATCTTCTAATTCCAAACGCAACGAACTGCGATTTAGGTAAGCCTTAATATACCTACTATCAATCTCTAAAGCTTGATTATAATCCTGCGTTGCGCCCCAACGATCACCTAGCTCAGTCCGAACAAAACCTCGATTATGGTATGCTTCGGCATGATTAGGATTAATCCGCAACACTTCGCTGTAATCCTGAATCGCTCCGGCATGATCTCCTTTTTTATGACGGCTCATTGCTCGGTAATAGTAAGCGTCTGCTAAATCAGGATGAATCTGCAAGGCTTGATTAAAGCCTTCCAGGGCAGCACGATACTCACCGCAATTAAATTTTGCTAATCCTTGTTGAAAACAATCGGCTGCTTCCCTTGGAACTGTAGATGTTTGTTGAATGTGTAAAGCGGAATTGCTAGCTGTTTGATTTTGAGGAGTTAAATTCAACGTAGAAGTATTTTCAGATAATTCTCGGTTTTCTGATAAAAGCATATTTTTAATACAGAATTGGTGTTCTATCTGTAGGTTCGCAGATGCCCTTTGCTTATCCGGTAAGAACACCATTAACAATTCGTGTTCTTGGCTACAGGAAAGATTGCAAAGAGTATGTTGTGCCAGTTGTATATATTGAATTCCAACAACTCAAAAGAGTTCCCCGTGAATTTGGCTGACTTTTCACAGAATCTTGAGCAACGGCTAGGAAAAAAGGGGAAAGGGTTAAAGGTTAAAGGAATGGCAGAAGTAAGGTGTGATAGCGTGTCCAGTTGAATACTTATCGTGAGGGCTGACGCGGGAACGCTCCAGAAGTTTTTATCATGGGTAATTAGACGGACATGATATGACGCTTAGACAGGGCATCTTACCAAGCGAAGCTAAAAAAAGCGAAACGCCTAATTGATCTACCTTTCCCCCTTCCCCTTTTCCCTTTCCCCTGCTCGAAGGGCTACTGTTGCAGCTTTTTGATTGTCTCGACAATTTCTTTAGCAGATTGTACATCGCCTTGATCGTAGAACAGCTTTGCAGCCATTGCTAAATCTGCGATCGCACGTCCATTTTCTCCTAGACGAGCGTAAGCAAAACCCCGACAAGTCAAAGTTGTAGCATCTTCACCCTTGAGCTGTAAAACTTGATTAAAACTTTGAATAGCTCCTAGGAAATCGCCCTGATTGAGCTTGACTACACCTTGTTGATAGTAATCCTGGGCGCTGAGTTCTACGGTTGCGACTCGTGAAGACTGTAGGGATAGCTCATCTGAAGCTGCATTTATATCCAGTGTTTTCTCTTGCTTTCCTTGTTCCCTTATCTCCTCATCTCCCCATCTCCCTATCTCCCCATCTCCTCCAATGTGCTGCAACTCAGTATTCTGACTGAGAGAGAGATGTTTGGCTTTTTCTAAATCCTCGATCGCTCCTTGATAATCTTCCAAAGCAGAGCGAACGGTGCTGCGTCGGTTGTAGGCTTCAGCATCATTGGGATCGAGAGTCAAGGCATGATCGAACGCCTTAAGAGCGGCTTGGTAATCTCCGGATTGATAGCAAACATCACCTTGGAGCATCAACCCTTGAATGAGTTGTTGATTGTCATCCTCAAAGGCATCCTGTTCATCATTCAAGGTATAAGCAATCTGGCTTAAAAATGCCTTAGCAGAAACTGGGTCAATTTTGAGCGCTTGGTCAAAATCTTCCATACTTCCCCAATTATCACCCAGTTGCAGGCGGGTATAACCGCGATTGAGGTAAACTTGGGCATCGTCAGGATTGAATTGTAGTGCTTGATCAAAATCTGCGATCGCATTTTGATAGTCTCCCGCCGCTACTTGAGCCACCCCTCGGTTATAGTAAGCGGTGGCAAAATGGGGACTAATCTGTAAGGCTCGATCATAATCCTCCTTTGCCCCTTGAATGTCTTCTAACTCATAACGCGCAAGACCTCGGTTAAGATAAGCTTCTGGTAGATCAGGAATAATGCTCAAAGCAGCATTGCAATCTGCGATCGCGCCTTGATAGTCTTCTAATTCCACCCGCAGAAAACCACGATTGAGGTAAGCGGGGACACAATTCGCATCAAGTTGTAAGGCTTGATTGTAATCCTGCATCGCTCTGGGACGATCACCCACTTGAGCACGAATCAAACCGCGATCGCTATAAGCTCCAGCATTGCGGGGATTAATCCGCAAAACATGGCTGTAATCCTTGATCGCTTCGAGATAATCTCCTTGGTAAAAATAACTCTTAGCACGGTATTGATAAGCCTGGGCCAAATCTGGATTAACCTGCAAGGCTTGACTGAAGGCTGAAATTGCAGGGTGATAATTGCCGTGATTAAATAGCTCTAGTCCTTGCCGTAACAAGTTCTCACTTTCTATAAGAGGAGAAGAATCTTCACACACTCCCCGATTGCCGGATAATACCAGATTGTGTTGTTGCTTATTATCATGACTCATGTTGATAAACAGAATTTTTCCTATAGCTGTAGTTTCATAGGCGCAAACGGTTTATCCGGTAAAAATGTCATATCCGATAGCTAGGGTGCGGGGAGGCAGAGGTGCAAGGGAAGGAGTTTCTTCCATCCATAACAGGCGCTTCTAACTCCTATTTGCCAACTAGATGCCATGCACTGCCACGCACAAAGAAAGAATCAAAATCTCTCCCTCCTGACTCCTAACTCCTAACTCCTAACTCCTAACTCCTAACTCCTAACCCCTGACCCCTAACTCCTAACTCCTAACTCCTGACTCCTGACTCCTGACTCCTGACTTGGAGACTCCTCTTTACCCACTAGATAATAGAAACAGACTATAGTGATTTACCAACGAGTTAGTCATGTACGTATTAATCGGCGGAGCAGGATTAGTAGGGATAAACTTAGCCCAAGAGTTAGTGCAATTGGGACATACGATCGCAGTTATTGATCTTGACCCTGCTGCCTGCCGATATGCTCGCGAGCAGGTAGGGGTGATGGCGTTTGAAGGGAGTGCTGTCAATACCCAATTGTTGTTGGAGGCAGGAATTCGCAAAGCAGATGCAGTCGTTGCTGCCCTCCGGGACGATCCGCTTAATCTGGCAATGATTACCCTGGCTAAACACTATGGCGCTCCTCATATTGTGACGCGGATGCGGAACCGGGATTTTGCTGAACCGTATCGTCTTGCCGGAGCTCATCATGTCATCAGCACCGTTGACTTAGCGGTGAATACGATGGTGACGGTGCTGGAATATCCCCAAGTTGAATCGATGATGCACTACGAACAGGGACAGGTGGAAGTCTTCAAACTGTCAATTCCTAAGAATTCTCATGTTACTGGTCGTAGTGTTGGCTTAGTCGCTAGAGATTCCCGTTTTCCCCCTGGTACTTTAATCATTGGTTATCAACCCCACTCCCGCGCTGATCTGGTTATTCCCAATGGCAATACCCTGCTGGAGGCAGGGTCAACGGTTCTAGTGGTTACAAAATCTGAATTGTTACATCAGGTAGTGGATTATTTGGGGCTGGGTTCTAATCATCTTCCAGCTTCAGAAGTTGCTGATTAAGGGTTTTGATGCGCTCGTGAACCACTTCTTCTGAGAGAATGCGCCTTCGCAGTGCGTCATTGAGTGCGCCTTTTTCTGCTAAGAGCAATTGCCGACGAATGGCATCGAGTTTAGTGCGATCGCTTCTCGTATCCGGCGATCGCTCCGGACGTTGATTGTAGATATCTCGCAGTGCTTTCTCAGACGATGCCACCCGCACCTGATAAGCGGCCCGCATCTCTTCATAAACGGCTTTCGGTAAAACTCCCGACTTGAATAAACCATCTAATTCATCCTGAGCGGCTTTAGCTGTCATCAGTTGAGCTTGCAATTCCTCAATTTTCTGCTGAGATTCCGAGCGGTACGTTAGCTGTAACCGTTGCACAACCCAAGGTAGAGTCACACCCTGTCCCACCAAAGATAGCAGTACAATCCCCAGCACGATCGCAATCAATTGTTCTCGCCCTGGTAAGTCCAGAGGTAAGCTCAAAGCCAAGGCCGTTGAGAGTGAGCCTTTAATATTACCGACAAACAGAACATGCCGCCACCGCATCGGAATCGCTTTGTCAAAAAAACGCACCAATTCTAAAAGCGGATAAACGGTAATGATTCTACCGACTTGATAGGCGATAAAAGCTAAGAAAACGGCTAATAAAGTCTGCCAAAGCGTGTTGATATTAATCTCTAAACCAATCAGTAAGAAAATAAACGTATTGACCCCGAATCCCGCATATTCCCAGAAACTAAACAGCGTGACTTGAGTTGAGGCTGAAGTAACTTGAGAATGCTCAAAGTTACCGACAATCAATCCTGCCACAACCACAGCCACAACACCGGATACATGTAAAAACTGGCCAGCTTGGAAAGCTCCTAAAGCAATAGCAACGGTGAGGAGAATGCTACCCAAAGGGTCATCCGCTTGACTCAATAAGCCAATACTGAGATAACCCAAAGCGAGTCCAACTAAAACTCCACCGATGATAACGAGCAAAAATTCTTGGACTACATATAAAGGTGATACTGAACCCGTTTTATAAACCGTCAAAATCAGGCTAAATAAAACCAGAGCCACATCATCGTTAACCAAACTTTCACCCTCAACAAGAGTGACGAGTCGGTGCGGTACAGATACCTCTCTAAACACTGCAATAACCAGTGCTGTGTCCGTAATTGATAAAATCACACCAACCAATGAGGCGGGAATCCATTCTAAACCCAGCTCAATTCTGAGCAAAACTGAGGTGATACCAGCACAAATCAAAATCCCCGGCCCTGCTAGCAAGGCAATAGGTTTAATCGTACTCCGTAAACGACTAATGTCTGTATTGAGTGCTGCTTCAAAAAGCAGAATGGGCAAAAACAAATTGAAAATCAGGGAAGAGTCTAGGCGGATGCGATCCGGTATCAGTTCAGTAATTGCCAAACCGGCTAACACTAAACCTGCAATATAAGGAATCCGAAATCGTCGCGTGATTAGGGCAACCCCAGTGGCGACCAATAACAAGATAATGAGAATAGTTACGACTTCGGCGACACTACCTTGGCCTTCGTTGCCGACAACGGTTGGGATTGCTAGGAGTGTGTGTGAACTTAACCACTGCATCGGGTGTCCTAACTCAAAAGGGTCACTAGTCATTCGATTTGGGAGTTGAGATTTTGGATTTTGGATTGTCCCCACGCCTGTTAACGCAAGCGGGCGCTCCCAAGGAGCGAAAAGTTGGGGCTTAGAATACTGAACTTATTTTCTGTTTGCCACAACTAAAAGTCGAGGGCTTGAGACCTTTCAAAAAGTTGAGAAATTCAGGGTTTCCTGGTTTTTATCCTGTTATTTCTCCCTGTTTCATATAGCTCAACAGCCAGTTTGCTGCTGTTGCTCTGCGAGTCTGACGAGGCCCAAATTCTCCAATTTTATAGCCCTTAAATCCTAACTGTTCTTTTAAAAGTTGTTTATTCTCTGGAGGAATTGAACGAGTGAGCTTTACGGTTGCCGGACGACTTTCAATAAAGTCGGGTGGCTCTGGATAGTCTTCTCTCCATTCAGGAGCAACATTTATATTCTCCCATTTGTCTGCCTCTGAATCATAACAATACCCCAGACACTGCCAAAGCAATTTATTGACTGTATGATCATCAATTTCTTCGTTCAAAATTGCCCAAATTGTTTCAGTATTTAAGAGTGGTAGAGCAGACATATTCGGTAGGGAGTTAATATTATTTCTATCCATCCTAAACGAATCGTAATCACTTCGTCATTGATCTGCGTGTATCTGTGTCCATCTGTGGTTCATTGGTCTGACGAATTATCCTAGTGCAGCGTGGCTCCAAATAACTATCCAGCTAAAAAAGGTTAAAAAGCTTACTATACAGGCTTTCTTTCCTTCTGCCCTCTACCTCCTGCCTTCTGCCTTCTTGCACTAGTGCTTTTCTACCACAATTTGGTCGTTAATGGATAACCCAACCCTGTACTTCCTCAGCAATTTGAATCAATCTATAGCAATCCTAGATGTAAGGTAAGAGAAATTAACCACAGATGCAGACAGATACACACAGATAAATGATGTAGTTCGTACAATTCATCTAGGATGGCTATAGAAACGTTTAACTATACAACTTGCTATACCCACCGAATAAAAGTAACCAGACGACTACAACCAGCCAATGAATTACCACAGGTGTCCAGAGAGAACCACTTTGGATATAAGCTAGGCTACAAATAATACCCAGGAGTGCTGCTAAAAGTAGAAAAGCGATATCGAAAAATGTCTTGCGTCCTCTAGGAAAAAAGCTCAATGCATTTAGGGGATGATACATAATAAACAGCACCAAACTGATACATCCCCACAGCCATAGTCCAGTTACGGCGATAGTGTCTGGGGATTGAGGGAGGAATAAAACCCGAAAAAATATCTCTTCTGTTAAAGCAGGCGTTAGCAACGAGGCGGCAATGATACCGATAGTGGTTTGCCAAGAGATTTTTATTCTCTCCACTTGTAGAAATTTCAACCAAAATCCCAGAGGTAGGGCAATGATTGTAAAGATTAGCAATAGCTCGGCTGCATACAACCAGCTTTGAGCATTAGGAAAGGTGGAGACGGCTATTCTGATGCGATCGCTAATGATTAACATTTGATTAGTGACCCAGTTTTGAAGCAACATTAAACCGAACTTTTGATAGAGATTTGCCTAAACCTTTAACTGATACTCTGGTCATGTTATTGTAGCAATCAATCACTACGCAAAGAGTTCGAGCCGAGAACGCATTTCGATATTGAGGACAGGTTCCCGTATCTTAGAAGGATTCATTTATGGGTGTATTTCTTGCATTTTTTGGCATTTGCTGTCTTATTGTTTTGGTCTATCACGCAATTCAGTCCTGGTTAATCTTGGTTGCAAGCATCCTATTGGTTTTGTCAATTTTTCAGTATCTGTGGCGGATATTGGATTAATTCCGAATTCCTTGCTTCCGAATTCCGAATTATTACTATGCAGCGTGCTTTGAGGAATGATAATACTTAAACAACCCCGTCCCTGGCAGGTAGGATTAGTTTTAGTCCTTGGTGTCTTTGCGATTTCGACGGCTGCTATCTTTATTCGATTAGCCATTGCTGCTGCTGGGGTAAGAGGGGTAGGATTTAGTCTCTTTTTAGCAGCATCTCGCCTCACCATTGCCTCTGTGCTACTGCTTCCAGCTTGGCGCAACCTCAAGGTAACTATACTCAGTCCGGGTGCTGTGCGTTATGCGGCAGCAGCAGGTGTTTGTCTTGCTGTACACTTCGCCACTTGGATTACTTCGTTGTCTTTCACCTCAATTGCTGCTTCTACTACCCTCGTTACGACTAATCCCGTTTGGGTGGCTTTACTTTCTTGGCTATGGTTTCAGGAAAAACCAACCAAACTCACAATGCTAGGAATTGGAGTCGCGCTTGTTGGTGGCATTGTCATTACATTAGGAGATGCGGGGACGATTACGGCTGGAACTCACCCGCTATTGGGTAATTTTTTGGCACTTGTAGGCTCTTGGATGGTTAGTTTATACCTGTTGTTAGGACGTGAAGCTCAGCGGCGAGGTTTGGGTATTGGCACTTATGTTGCAGTAGTCTATACGACAGGTGCTTTAGTCCTTTTACCGCTTCCTTTATTAGTCGGTACAAACTATCATAGTTACCCGTTAGTTGTTTATCTCTACATCTTGGCAATGGCTGTTGCAGCACAAGTAATAGGGCATACCACTCTCAACTGGGCAGTACGTTGGATTGCGCCAACTTTTGTCACGTTAGCGATTTTGTTTGAACCAGTAAGTTCTAGTTTTCTGGGCTATTTAATTTTTAATGAATTGCCAGGAGTAATGGTTTTGGTGGGTGCTGCTGTCTTGTTAGGTGGGGTCGCTTTAGCAGTTTTCGGGACTAGAGAAAAGGTGATGGAGTAAAACGCAAAGAGATGAAAAGCTTGCTTCCCAATTCCCTGTTTTATTTCAGGACTTACGCAAATTCACTGTTCAACCGCCATTTGTAGGGGCGATTCATGAATCGCCCCTACTATATATGGTATCCATGCGTAAGTCCTGATTTTTTGCCAACGAGTAAATAGGTTGTCATTTTGCCTTTGCCTTTGATAGGAATCACACCTCGTTTTTGAAATTGATACTTCTGGCGCAGTAAATTATAGGTGGTTGTTGTCACCTGAATGGCGTTAGTGATTCCTTGAGATTCCATGCGACTGGCAATGTTAACGGTATCTCCCCATAAATCGTAGATGAACTTTTTGATGCCAATGACGCCTGCGACAACGGGGCCGGAATGGATGCCAATCCTCAAACTAAATGGTTCGCCTGTTGAAGTACTGAACTGCTTAATTTCTGATTGTATATCGAGTGCCATCTGTGCGATCGCATCTGCATGATCACTTCGAGGGGTTGGTAACCCTGCCACTACCATATAAGCATCGCCAATAGTCTTAATTTTTTCCAATCCGTGTCGTTCAGCAAGTTGGTCAAATTTGGAGAAAATGATATTCAGCATCTCCACCAATTCTGTGGGAGATTTGCGGGAGGACAATTCGGTAAAACCCACGATGTCTGCAAACATCACGCTAACTTCCTCGAAGCTATCGGCAATAATCCCTTGCTCCTGTTTCAATCGCTGGGCGATGGAACTGGGTAGGATGTTTAGCAGGAGTTTCTCAGTTTGTTCCTGTTGCAAGCGCAAAGCGTCTGTGATCAGTTTACGCTCTGTAATGTCAAACACAGTCCCTTCATAGTATAGAAGCGACCCTGTAGAGTCGCGTACAGAACGAGCAGTTTCTCAAATCCCAACGATACCGCCGTCTCGACGATATACTTGAGATTCAAAACCAAAGACAGCATTATCCGTTTCCATGGCTTCTACAAACTCCTGGCGACGGTTGGAGTCTACGTACAGTTGCTGCCAAATGTTTTTCAAACTGGATAAGAGTGCTTCGGGTGAATTGTAGCCATAAATTTTGGCTAAAGCTGGATTAGCGCTTAAGTATTGTCCAGAAGGCAGTAATTGATAAATGCCTGCGATCGCATTTTCGACAATGCTGTGATATCGTTGTTCAGCCTGATACAGTTGTTGATACAGTTGTCCTTGTTGCACAGCGATGCCAATCTGGGTGGATAGTTCTCGAAGTAAATCGATTTCTTCTAATTGCCAGTGCCTTGACCCACTACAGTGATGAGCAATCAGCAACCCGTATAAGCTGTGATTTTGCAGGGGAATCTTGATACCGCTAACTGACTCTTCAGACTTCAAAATTAAGCGTTCAGAAGTTGTTTGCACAATAGGAACAACTAAGTTAGCACAAACTTGAATTTGAGCCAAAAAGTCAACATGACATTGCCTAAGACCTGATGTATAAATATCCTCAATTCTGAGGATACGACCCTCTAAATACTGCTGAATACAGCCTTGGTTAAAGCAGGGGTCATAAATTGGGGTATGAATAATAGACAGTGTTTCATGAGAAACTGACTCTACCACGATCGCACCACTGCCATCGGGTTTGAGTTGATAAATCACCACCCGATCCGTTTGTAGAAATTGCCGAACTTCGCTCACCGTGCGCGTGAGAATTTCTTCTAAATCCAGAGATTGGCGAATGCGTTGAGCAATCTGACTCAACAACTTTTCTCGTTGTGCCAACAACCGCATCGACTCTTCTGCCTTAATCCGTTCCCGCATTTCTTGAGAAAGTCGTGCATTTTGTTCCTGAAGTTGTAAAGCTAGCGATCGCAATCTTAATTGATTCTCGATCCGAGCTAAAACTTCTTCTCGGTGAAACGGTTTGGTAATGTAATCAACCCCCCCAACGGCAAAGGCTTTGACTTTATCCAATACATCATCTAAGGCACTGATAAAAATCACCGGAACATCATGGGTTTTTACGTCTGATTTAAGCTGACTACAAACATCATAGCCATTCATCTGAGGCATATTAATATCCAGCAAAATCAGATCGGGTAACACCTTTCGTGCTGCCATCAAAGCCATCTGCCCAGAAATCGCCTTGCGAACACTATAACCCTGCTCCGTCAACATAGTTGATAACAGACGCAGGTTATCTGGTGTATCATCAACCACTAAAATGTCCCCTCTAAGAATGACTGTTGGTTCGCTACTCATCTCTATACTGGAGATTAGATGATTGCCAATTATGAATTAAATGTTTTTTTATCCCCTGGCTGATAGTTTTGTGCCTTTTGAATCAGGTCGATTATGAGATCAAAGCGAAACTCTTTGGCCCAATTCATTAAGACATCACGTAAAAAAGCATGAGTAGAGGGGATTTGCTCAATCAGCTGATAAATCAAGTAATCTGAGCCTATGGCGGCTTCCTGATAGAGTTGTGTTAACCACTCATCAGGCATTTGGGACAAATCAAGCTCAAGGCATTGGTTACTGTGACTTTCCTCATTTTGGGGTTTAGCCTCCGAACTGATCAGTACAGTGTTTTCGTAAATGTAGCGCACCCCTAAGTATTGAGCTATTTTGTCAAAGATAGTGTTTTCTTGGAAGGGCTTGCTAACACAATCATCACAACCCGCCGCCAAAATAATAGCTCGATCCTCTTCAAAAGCGTGTGCTGTTAGGGCAATGATGAAAGTTTGAGGAGAAGCAGAATTTGAGGAAAAGGACGTGGAAACACTATCACTCTCCCCATCTCCCCCACTCTTGTGCTCTCTTGCCTTAATCTGACGGGTGGCTTCATATCCATTCATAACAGGCATTCGTATATCCATCAAAATCAAGTGAGGATGCCAACTCTCCCATAAAGCGATCGCTTCGAGCCCATTCGTCGCTTCACGCACTTCAAATCCGATCAATACCAACAGATTGACTAATAAAAGACGGCTCACTTCAACATCATCAACAACCAAGATGCGATATTTAGGCTGATTCGGTGCTAAACCAATCACTCGACGGGTTCGCTGCTGAGGTGTCTGAACTTGATCAGACTGAGCAAGACAAAGAGGAACATCGAATTTAAACAAAGTTCCTTTCCTCACCGTACTGCTAACACTAATATCTCCTCCCATCAGTTGCACGAATTGTCGTGTTAAGGTTAAGCCCAAGCCTGTTCCTTGTTGAGAGTTTTGACCCGTTTGAGTTTGTTCAAATGGTGCAAATAAAAGATGCATTTCTTCCGAGGCAATGCCGCAACCTGTATCCTCTACTTCAAACAACAACCGGGAATTAGCTTGATAATCCGAAACTGAGAAAGAGGATTGTGGAACAGAAGCCGAGGGCAGAGAAAATGGAGGAATAGAAACCTCTGTTTGATTCCCTTCTTCACTCGTTATTATTTCAGAAAAGTTGCTGTATGTTTTAAGGGGCGAGAATTCCAATCCCCCTTTTTTTTCCTCCCAACTCCCTGTTTCTTGTTCCCTGTTTCCTATTCCCTTTTCCCAGCTCACACGCAACATCACCTGACCTGATTGAGTGAATTTAATAGCATTGGAGAGGAGGTTAATCAAAACTTGACGCAACTTGCTTTCGTCTGTGCGTATATATTGAGGAGCATCTGTTGCTCTGTCAAAAATCAACTCAATGCTTTTAACTTTCGCTTTGAGTTGAAACATCTGTTTGAGCGTGTCCAGCAAGTGATATAAGTCAAAACTTGTGGCATTCAATGTTACTTTGCCTGACTCAATTTTGGACATTTCTAAAATGTCGTTGATCAAATTCAGCAAGTGTTCGCCACTACGATTGATGATGCCCAACTGTTCTTGCTCTTGAGATGATAAAGATGTGCTGCGACTCATCAATTGGGTAAAACCCAGGATAGCGTTGAGGGGAGTACGCAATTCATGGCTCATTCTGGAGAGAAATTCGCTTTTGGCACGGTTGGCGGCGTCGGCGGCATTGGCAGATTGTTTTAGCGCATCTTCTGCCAGTTTTCGCTCTAATTCAGCTCCAGCTCTCGCTGCAAAAATTTTGATCATCTGAAGAGGTTCTGGCGGAATGTCTTGATAATTTGCATTATTGACCATGGGCTTGGTATCTAGTACAGCCAAATGGCCTAATATCTTTCCTGATGCATTGATCAGAGGAATGCCTAAAAAGCTTTGTGCACCTAATGCAGCTAATTTTTGATCGTTCGGAAACAGAGCTTGCACATTTTCAGGATAGTAGCACAGCATTCCCTGTAACACTTGGTAGCAGGGCGTGTTAGCAAGCTCGTATTCGTAGTTTTCTCCAAAATCATCCCCATTCCAAAACGCCAGGGTACGTAGTCGGGTTTTGGAGGAATCAGTCCACTTTGCAACTAGGGCGTAACGAACTTGTAGTAACTGAGCCAGATAATGAACACAGGAGCGAAAGAAGCGATTACCCGTCTTTGATGCAGTTCCCTCGACCATTAATCGTAGTGCTTCTTCGTGCTGTTTATTGTCGGTAATGTCGATCAGGGTACCTGTCCAAGTTAGGCTACCATCCGGCAGGGGTTCCCCTGGCAATGAGTGGCCTTGAATCCACCGAACTTGTCTATTGGTGTGATGAATGCGAAACTGCTCAAACCAGGGTTGGTGCTCTCTAGCAGAAGCATGAATCGACTCTTCTAAGCGATCGCGGTCTTCTGGATGAATTTGGTTCCACTGCAAGGTAAAATCTTCTACTAACTGCTCGGCAGTGTATCCTAGCAGTTGGTAAGCGCCTTGACTCATGAAACGGTATTTCATTGCGCCTTGAGCGTTCAGCGTAAATTGATATACCACACCTGGCATGGTGTTGATGATTTGGCGCAGCATCGACTCGCTATTGCGTAAAGCTTCCTCGGTTTGCTTACGCGCTGTAATATCCGAGGCTGTACCAATTGTCCCAATGACGTTTCCCTGCTCATCATAAAGTGCGATCGCATTCAGCATCAGGTAGATAAGTCGCCCATCTTTAGCCAGTTGCGTAATCTCATACTGAAATACTGACTCTCCTTGGAGTAAGCAAGTAAACAGCGCCACAGCTTTGTCTTGTTGTTCCGGCGGCTCGAAATCTGTAAATAAGCGATCGAGCATTTC
>CBKWLJ010000234.1:0-14068 GCA_966675205.1 uncultured bacterium | reverse complement strand
AATCGGCAGGAATTTTCTATTTAATGCTTGGTGAAAATTTGTTCATGTGTACTAATGTGCCACAACCTGTACCCTCAGCAGTGGAGGGTTGGATGGAAAGTCCAGGCCATTGCGAAAATATCTTGCGTCCTGAATATCGAGAAACAGGAATTGGAGTCTGGCGCAAGGGTAACAGCTACTACATGACTCAGTTGTTTATGCGATCAATCAGCTTGGATTAGTGCAAGAGGGCAGAAGATATAAGGCTCCGAGGCAAAAGGGAAGAAAGATGACTGTCAAACTTTTTAACCTTTTTGAACGGGTGGGTTATTTCCGCAACGCTGTACTAGCCCTCTTTATACCAAGTTGCATTCATACGTAGCATATTCTTTTTCTGGGCGTCCCCGCGTCCCCGCGTCTCCGTGTCAATCTCAACTACTATCTTTGAACGCAACTCGGTATTACTAGGCGTAGAGAGGGCAGCTTGCGATCGCA
This sequence comes from uncultured bacterium, assembly GCA_966675205.1. Lineage (GTDB taxonomy): Bacteria > Cyanobacteriota > Cyanobacteriia > Cyanobacteriales > Coleofasciculaceae > JBFLZA01. The sequence goes on along the minus strand of CBKWLJ010000234.1, from coordinate 13,594 downwards.
CCGGATTAGATGTGCATTGGTCGATTAATTCAGGGTTGTGAGGACTCTTGAGCTTTTGTTCTGCCTCGGGTTGCTGGCAAACTTTCATTGTCTCGATGTGCTCCGTTTCATCATTGCGTATGCAGAGAAACACATCGTAGAGAGTTTCAATCGTTGGACGGCGAGGTGTTGGGGGATTAGAAAGTTGAAATTCATCAAACATATAGAGGTTGCCTGTGCAGTAGTAATTAATTGCTACTTCTGGTGCTGGCTGAGTTTTTAGCCAATCTTCATGTTCATTGAGAAATTTATCGTAGGTATGGTAGGCGTGTTCTTCTACTAATTGATTGAAGTAGTAAGCCGACTTGGGAGCAATCATGTAGACAAAGACAAGAATCCAATAATAAGCCAAGACACCAATACGAGAAATCCAGCGGTCAATTCCGCGTTCTCCTCCACCTAGCGCCTCAGCAATGCGGAGATGATGTAACTCATTCCAGGATTCAGCAAAATGAACTTTCAACCAATCCGATTTATGCCAATAACCGAGGCTTTCATAAAGGTGAAGCACTGATAAATAGGCAAAGTAAGGTACGCGAGCGATCGTCTCCAATACATAAAATCGTGCGTACCAGCGGTCTTGGTAAAAACTCTTCAAAACAAATTCTAAAAAATTGACAAGGAGCCGAATCATTTTCTCTATTTACTGCCTTGGAAACCTGAAAAATCGTAAAAACAATTCAAAGCTATTGCATGATGAAGATTTTTGATTCTTACTTAGCTCAATCAACCATCACTAGCGATCGCTTGTTTCAACGTTATAGTTCTTTACCCATTTCTGCTAAGTGCCGTTAGTAAGAAAAGTGGAAGTTCGGTAGTTCGCTAGAGATCGTACTGATGTATAGGCTATCGGCTCTGTGTTAACAGAGAATTATGTTGCCGAATCGGCAGTGATTTAAACTTTTTGGTATAGGCTGAAACTGTCTAGATTGCTGCTGTCTCTGCCTGTGGATGGACTAGCTAAAGGTAATGGTAAACAAGACAAGGTGCCTTAATTAGCGATCGCTTACTGCTTGCAATTCTGGCACAATTGTGGTAATGAGGTAGTCAGGCATACACTTGGCTTGAATGTAATCTCGATAATGTTGAATTTGGCTATCACATTGCACGCTAGTCCAGCCGCAGTATCGCATTAGGGTTTCTGTCAGCACTGGCAAAATATCTAATCCATAGTTGGTGTGCATTGCTAGAGTTGTGCGACGAAGCGCGATATCTTGTAAGGTATGGGCGCACTCAGCTTGGATGGCATAGACAATTTGGGCTTTAATATCCGGTAGATTAGGAGCGATCGCTTCTTGGAGTTCCGGGTGTGCCTTAGTGAGGGCCAAGACTTCCGGAGCAAAGGCACCATAGAGCTGAAATAGATGGTGAATGGTCGTCGTAGGGATTTGAGGATACTCTTCAACAGCTTGAACAATACAAGAATCGCTCGGTAAAATCGCTCCGGGTAGTGGCTTGTCTCTCGTTGGGCAAGGCGGTGCCGAACGACCCAGTTTGCGGTAAGCTGCATTGACTATCTCTTCACCCACTTGGCGGTAGGTGGTGAGTTTGCCACCAATTAAGGAAATTAAGTTTTCCACTCCCTCCTTAGTGTGGTCATAAAGAAGATGCCTACGGGTAATGCTTCCTGCTTTTTTGCTTTCATCGCTATAAGGCAGGGGACGCACACCGGAGTAGGTGAACTTAACATCCTGGCGAGACAGATTGGCGGTTGGAATAATGCGATTGGTTTCAGCGAGTAAATAATCAATTTCCTCATGATCTGCCTTAACGCGATCGAGGTTTCCGTTATAACGGATGTCAGTTGTGCCAATTAAGTACAGTCCTAGCCAGGGGACAATGAAGAAGGGACGATTGTCAGCCTCAGCTTCCACATACAAAGCCGTCTTAGGTGCGCCAGGGAAGGGTTCAACCATAATGTGACTGCCCTTAGTACCACCGATTTTAGGTTTAGCGCTGATGGGGGAGGGATGGGTGTCTGTTACAGTGCGATCGCAAATTCTATCCACCCACGGCCCCGAAGTATTCACAACAACAGCCGCTTTGCCTCCTCTGACAGTAAACACTTCACCCGTTAAATTGTCTTTACAAGTGAGGTGGGTAATTCGATGCTCTTGCTGGTGCAATTGGGTCACCGTAACATAGTTCAATACAGTTGCCCCAGCCGCTTGAGCTGCAAGAATATTTTCCCAGCACAACCGTTCAGCATACTCAACTTGGCAATCAAAGTATTGAGCGCCTCCCTGCAATCTGTCTGAGTTGATGTGGCGAAATACCTGCTGAAACTTCCGGCGCGGCAGCATTCGATGAGAGGGTAGAGTTTTATTAAAGCTCAAGATGTCATAAAGAATCATCCCTGCTTGAATCTGCCAGTAAGGGCGAGAATTATAGTTGTAAATGGGGATAGTCAGTTGTAGTGGGTGTACTAAGTGAGGTGCAATCCGCAATAGAATTTCCCGCTCCTGTAACGACTCGCGTACAAGGGAAAATTCCAACGACTCCAGATAACGCAAGCCTCCATGGATTAAGCGCGTCGATCCGCTCGTTGTACCACTGCCAAAATCTTCCTTCTCTAGAAGAATAACGGTGAGGCCACGTAACGCTGCATCTCCTGCCACACCAGCGCCATTAATACCTCCCCCGATGATAATCAGGTCGTAGGTGCTGTTCTCGATTGCTGGGAAATCGCGCATGGTTCTGTTTGAGGGATGTAGCGAAAGAGCTTATTTTTTATGTTTAGCTCTCAAATCAATTCCCTTCATCCGTCGTCAGTACTATGTAAGGGAGAGGCACAAAGAGGACGTATAAAACAAATTCATCGTTTGTAGGGGCACGGCAACCGTAAGATCTTAGTCTAAGCACAATCTTTGAAGATGCCGTGCCCCTACTGAAAAGGCGAAGTTATTTGTGGACAGCTCCAAACAGTTACCTGCTGATTACTCATCCTGGGCAACACACTTACAGCTATGGTGTACACCGAACTGTGTGTAGTATTTGCAGCAGTTCCCTGGTGGTGAATGGCTTAGACAAGAAGCCTTGGAAGCCTAATCTTTCAATTTGGGCGACAGCTTCTGTAGAGTTGAGTCCACTCATTGCTATCACAGATAAATTGGGATTGAATCGGCGTAGCAGAGGAATTGTCCCCAAACCATCCATTGAGGACATCATGATGTCCATCAAGACAGCATGGATTTTGTCATCGTGTTCTGCAAAAAGTGCGATCGCTTCAATCCCATCGCTCGCTGTTAATACCTGGTAATTATAAGTTTCCAGTATTGTTTTGGTAGTTTCACGAATGGCAGCTTCATCATCAACAACCAAAATCAATTCCTGCTGACCACACAGCAGTTCTAGCTTATCGTTGGTTTGAGATACTCTTGACTGGCTAGCTGGCAAAAATACCTTAAATTGGCTGCCTTTGTTCACTTCGCTGTGCACATCCACAAACCCGCCGTGACTTCTAACAATTCCTAAGACAGCGGATAGCCCTAATCCAGTTCCTTTACCAACTTCCTTAGTCGTAAAGAACGGGTCAAAAATGCGATGAAGAATATCGGGTGGAATACCCGTTCCCGTGTCGGCAACTGTCACCACGACATAAAGCCCTACACTCGCCTCTAGATGCATCCTGGCATACTGTTCATCAATGAGCAAATTTTCAGCAGTAATCCGCAAAGTGCCACCTTGCGGCATGGCATCACGGGCATTCACGCACAGATTCATCAAGACTTGATGCAATTGGGTTGCATCACCTGAGATCGTGAACAGATCGGATGGAATATCTGTGTGAATGTTAATTGATTTGGGAAGGGTCTGTTGGATAATTTTCTCAATTTCTAAGATCAGGTGATTAATTTGCAGACAGACTCGCTTTCCCTCCACGCCACGAGCAAAGGACAGAATTTGCTTGATCAGTTCTGCACCTCTCTTGGCGCTGCTTTCTATCGTCTTTAGCAATTGCTGAGTCTGCTCGTTGAGATGGGGAACTTTAAGCGGCAATAATTGTGCCCCTGCCAGAATCGGTGTGAGAATATTGTTGAGGTCGTGAGCAATGCCACTGGCCAGTGTTCCCAGACTTTCCAGACGTTGTGCCCGCAGAAATTGGGCTTCGAGCTGTTTTTTCTCTGTGATGTCCATATGGATGCCAATCATCCGCAATGGTTTTCCAACAGAGTCGTGAAAAAGGCTGCTCTTGACGGCAATCCAGCGAATTTCTCCATTCGGACAAATAATCCGGAACTCGGTATCAAGTCCCTGTCCAGCTTTTACTGCCTGCCCCAGTTCCTGTTCGGTTTTGCGGCGATCTTCTGGATGCAGGGTTTGAATCCAGGCATGGTATTTTCCTTGAGAAGGCAGAAGGAAGGAGGCAGAAGGCAGAAGGTTCTGTTCAGACGAGGATTTAGACCCTTGTTTCCTCTTGATCGCCAAATGGCTCATACCATCGGTATCGGACTCAATCTCTTGTGCCCCCTGCCCTCTGCCCTCTGCCTTGCTTTGGTCAAAACTCCCCGGCGCTCGTCCATATAAGGCTTCCAGTTCGGCAGTCCAAGTTAGTTCGTCGGATTGAATATTCCATTCAAAAGTGCCAATCTTACCCGCTTTTTGAGCGAGTTCTAACCGTTCTTGGATTTTCTGACACCGTTCAATTTCGTGCTTCAACAATTGATTGGCAGTCTCTAGTTCAGCAGTGCGCTCTTGTACTCGCAGTTCTAGAATTTCGTTGGCTTCTCGTAGGGCTTCGGCTGCCTGTTTGCGCTCGATCGCATAGCGCAGAGAACGCACTAGAATGTCTTGGTTGATTTGTCGCTTCACCAAGTAATCCTGGGCACCACGCCGGACGGCTTCCACTGCCAGTTCATCATCATTGGTATTCGTCAGTACAACAATGGGCAGTGTAGGGGCGTACTCAAGCAGGACATCTAAGGAAGCTAACCCATAACTGTCCGGTAGAGTCAGATCAAGCAGAATCACATCAAAGTTATCCGTTGTGAACTGCTCGTTGGCATAGCGATCTAAAAGGGAAATGGCTTCCCCCAATCGCTTGACATGTGCCAGGTTAAAGCGGTTCAGAATCGTACCTTTGAGAACTTCCTGAAGTAAGCGGGCTTCTGCCAGGTTGTCCTCAACCAGTAGGATATTGACCACAGGGCTGGCTACCTGCTTTCTGTTGGCAGTGTTGCGGTGTCCAACCAAAATTCCTCAATCCCCCGGACAATTTTGAACAACTGACTGAGATTACGTGATTTCGAGATGTAGCAGTTGACGTACAAGTCGTAGCTTTTGAAGATGTCCTCTTCGTTACGGGAAGTGGTGAGAACAATCACGGGAATGTGCTTGAGGGAGGGGTCAGCTTTGATTTCTGCCAGCACCTCCCGCCCGTCTTTCTTCGGTAGATTGAGATCTAGCAAGATGAGATCCGGACGGACGGCATCGGCATATTCCCCATCTTGCTGGAGATAAGCCATCGCTTCCATCCCATCCCGCGCCACTACTACGTCACACTGGACAGCAGTGCTTTTGAGTGCCTCTTGGATCAGCCGGATGTCGCCCCGGTTATCTTCGATCAAAAAGATAGTTTTGTTTCTTGCGTCCGCTGACATGATTGCGATCGCGTCCTCCTACAGGAATGGTGAAATAAAAGGTTGCCCCTTTACCCAGTTCAGATTCAACCCAGATTTGACCCCGGTGGCACTCCACGATTTTCTTGCAGATGGCAAGTCCCATGCCGGAACCCGGATACTCGTCGCGGGTATGCAGGCGTTGAAAGATGACAAAAATGCGATCGGCAAACCGTGGGTCGATGCCAATCCCGTTGTCTTTGACTGAGAATAGCCAAGCCTCCTCCTGCCGTTGCACGCCCACATGAATCCGAGGGGGTTCATCCTTCTTCTTAAACTTAATGGCGTTGCCAATCAGGTTCTGGAACAGTTGCATCAGTTGAATCCCGTCCGCCACAATGGTAGGCATGGGATCGAAGGTAAGCACGGCATCCGTTTCGGCAATCCGTCCCCGCAGATTACTCAGTCCCCGATTCAAGGCTATCTCAACTTCCGTCAACTCCCAGTCAATGCCTTTGAGATCTACCTTGGAGTAGGCTAGAACGTCATCAATCAGGGTTTGCATCAGGCTGACGCCCTCAACCGCAAAGTCGATAAACTCTGTGGCATCTTGGTCGAGTTGGTCGTGATACCGCATCTCCAACAATTGTACGTAGTTCGCCACCTGGTTGAGTGGCTCTTGTAGATCATGAGACGCTACGTAGGCAAACTTTTTCAGTTCCGCGTTAGAGCGTTCCAAGTCCTGAGCGAGTAAAGCCAGTTCCTCTGCCTGCCGCAGCACGATGTTGACGATCGCTTTTTTCAGTTCCAGTATCGCATTGACTTCCACCTGTTTCCAGGGTAAAGACTTGAGGCGCACTGTTTCCTTCCATAACTCAAAGGACTTACGGGGGCATAGCCGCAGATCACTCCCAGACTGCTTGAGTTCGTAAGCATGATTGGGGTCGCCACCCCAGTTAACCGTTTGCAGCACTTCTGGACGGAACCACAACACGTAACTCCGCTTGGAAATAGGAATTGCCAACAAACCGCTCGCGACATCCTTGAAGCGCTCAGCATCTGAGTAAATCAGTGGTAGAGAATCCGTGTAGAAAACCTCTTCATCCACTGTTTTCGCCAGCCATTGCACCAGGTAATTGAGCTCCTCTTCCGGTGGTGTCCGACCGATTAAAGTCCAGCGACCCCCGAAACAAACGGCAGCCCCTGTTGCATTTGCCAACTCAAGTAAGTTTGGCTCATGCTGAACCAGACCATCAACGAAGTTGTTCTCCTGGGACATATAATCGATCAGCGCCGATTGGACATACGATAGTTTCATCCGATAGCCATAATCTGCTGCTTCCTCGCGGGTAGAAATTTCTGCAAAGATAACCCGTCCCAAGAATTCGCAAGCTTTCCGCAATTCATAAGGAACCTGCTTGGGTGTCCGATGGTGACAAGCAATCAACCCCCACAGCTTTTGGTCTTTCATCAAGGAAATGGTCAGCGACGCCCCAACCCCCATGTTGTGTAAGTACTCAAGGTGACAGGAGTAAGCGCTCCGGAGGATAGAAAGGGTCAGATCAATGGGCTGATTGGTAACTGGATTGTTGCTAGGATAAAGCTCAACGGGCTCGGCGTGAGAGTCTGGAATCACTCGTATCCAGTTGGAGAGAAACAGTTTTCTAGCAGGTTGAGGGATGTCGGATTCCGGATAATGTAAGCCCAGATAGGGCTCCATCTCATCTAGTTTTTCTTCGGCTACCACTTCGCCATGCCCATCTTCGTCAAATTTGTAAAGCATGACGCGATCGAACCCCGTGACTTTACGGACTTCTCGGACAATAATTTGACAGAAATCCTGTAAGTTGGAAGTTGCTTCTAGCTGGTTGATTGACGCTCTAGCCAGATGATAAAAACTCAAAAATGGAATATTTTCGTGCGTTAATGCAGGCTCTAATTCAAGGACTAAAAATCCATCTGCACTACGATGAAAGATGGCGTCAAAAACGAGGTAGTCATCTCCTTTTCTCCTAACCCAGACTTTTGTAGGGTTAATGAGATCTAGATTTTCATGGGACAGTCCGGCTCTGAATCGATCTACCTGAAAAGCATCCAGAATATCATCCAGTCTCTTCCCCAAAATCTGTTCAGACGCCATACCAAAAAGGGTAGAGGTATTTCTACTGGCTTGCAAAATTGTTAAGTCAGGTTCTTGCAAAACCAGTAAAACTCCATAGGGCTGAATTTGAGTTAAGACATGGATCGGCGGCTGTTTTAAATGGGTTAAATTAATCTCTTGTGTCTCTAAATTCATACTTGCCATGACTGCCCTCAGCAGACCTGAATATAAAAATTAACAATCTATCTCAACGTGAATCCTATGATTGATTGGCTTATCTCTATCGGGTTGGGCTTTCCTATTTATTCCCCTCTATCCATCTGTTGAGACGAGCCAAAATCTATACTGCTACTCCAGCAGACCTAATCTATAACAGCAGTTCGTATATTTATAACTGAGTTTTAATAGCCTAGCACCTGCTATTTTTTCAGGATGGTTTACTTCTGCGTTCACTCATCAGCATAACGCAGAAGATTAATGAACGTCTGAAGGAAGTCATTATGATAAATCAGAAGATTATAAAATAGAGAATAACGGCTAAAATCATCGAAAACTTTATTTTACTAATATAAACTTAATATTTTTTTATAAAAATTTGGGGTTGAGTAACTTTCTATTCTATGGGTAAAGTAACAATCCCCAACCAAAATTCTTCAATACGTTTGACCAGGTCAAATAGCTGAGCCAGATCAGAGGATTTGATGACGTAACAATTCCCCTGAAGTGCATAGCTTGTAAAGATGTCTTCAACGCTTGCACAAGTCGTTAACACGACAATGGGAATCCGCCTGAGCTGTACGTCAGTCTTAATTTCTGCCAGAATTTCTTTGCCATCCTTTCCTGGCAAGTTCAAGTTTAGCAGAATCAAGTCTGGACGGGCAGCATCCACATATTCACCTCTGCGATGTAGATAATCCATCGCCTGTATACCATCCGCGATCGCCACAATTTGGCGTTCTCCTGAATTGTGATTAAGTGCCTCCTTAATTAGGCGGGTATGGTCGGGGTTCTCTTCGAGAATTAAAATTAGCGGCTTCGCCGGAGATGCTTCCATTTCCATATTCAATTGAACCAGCAACTATTACCCAGACTTTTCTCTCGTAGTCTACTGCTGGAAAGCACTTTAGAGCAATTAAGAATTAGCCTGATGAATACTCATTGTTTTGCTGCTTCTGGAATCGGCTGAGTTGGCTGTACACAACTCACTTGAGCGAGTAACGATTGAATGTCATCCCGTCGAGGAAGAGCCGTTTGAGCACCCAAAGCCGTTGTAGCGATCGCTGCTGCCTGAGCATCCATTGTCGTTAATCGACGACTAGCACCGGGAATCGAAAAGGTTTGCTTCTCACCCGGATCATTCATTGGGATTACGGCAACGAGTGAGGCTTGGAGAAGTTTATGCGATCGCACAACACGTTGGAATTGAAATCAACTCAACTTCAAACCCCTCTTTTGATAGAGGTCAATATTCTCAATCTCTGTAATTTTTCTTCAAGCGTACAGTTGTAAATTTTAAACAGAGTTAATGACCATTATTAGTTAAATTGCTGCACATTCAAAATTTTAAATTTCCTCTTAGCTGTAGAGTTAAAAGCTTGATTTACGTAAATATACGGTTGTCGAAGCTATTTTTTTAACTTTACATTGAGAAATAATCACTTGAGTTTACTTCTCAGTCTCTTGAGTTCAATCGTAAAGTTGTAAGTAAACAGCATCTACACTCAAGCTTTTCTGAAATTTTGGATAGGTAGTAAAGATTTTGGATACTATTACTAAAGCTCTCCGTCATACTCAACAAGCGCTGAAGAGTAGCATTTTTCCTTGGTTTCAGGTCTATGGTCAGCAGGAAAATCAGAATGAAATAGCAAAAGAAATGGCTGACCAACCGACCCCAAAAACTCAACCAGTACCCTATCCTGAAAATGAGACAGAGCGGTTAAACGCACTCTATCGCTATCAAATTCTTGATACGCTGCCTGAAGAAGCATTTGATGATTTGACACGGTTAGCATCCTCGATTTGCAATACTCCCATTGCCCTAGTTAGCCTAGTGGATGCTCATCGGCAGTGGTTTAAGTCAACAATCGGTTTAGAAGCGGCAGAAACCCCCAGAGAAACAGCTTTCTGCGCCCACGCTATTGTCTCACCTTCAAAGCCACTGCTCGTACCTAATGCTTTAGAAGATGAGCGATTTGCCACCAATCCCCTGGTGTTGTCTGCACCAAACATCCGCTTTTATGCAGGAGTTCCCCTCGTCACGCCTGATTGCTTTCCCCTCGGCACCCTTTGCGTGATTGACCAAGTTCCACGTCAGTTGACGAGTCAGCAACTCGCCGCGCTTCAAGCTTTGGGACGGCAAGTGATGACTCAGCTAGAACTACGGCTTAATCTCGCCAAGTTAGGGCAGACAGTGGCTAGGCAAAAGCGTACAGAGGAAGCACTGCTGAGTAGTATTGCCACCAATCGTGCCTTGTTAAATGCGATACCCGACTTAATGTTTCGCATCAAAGAGGGCATTGTTACCGACTACAAGGCTCCTAAAGAAAGCCAGCTTTTTTTAGATGCCGTTGATTGTTTAGGAAAAAAAGTAGAGGAGTTTCTGCCAGCTTGCGTAGTTCCAGCGTTTCTCAGTTGTGTCGCACAAGCGCAACAAACGGGTGAATTGCAAGTTTTGGAGTATCAGTGGACGTTACAAGAGAAGCTTTTGTATTGGGAAGCACGGTTTGCCGTCAGTGAGGATGATGAAGTTGTGGCAATTGTACGTAATATCACTGAGCGAAAACAGGCTGAAGACGAACTCCTTTTAGCTCTCAAAAAAGAAAAAGAACTCAATGAACTCAAATCTCGCTTCATTTCTATGGCTTCCCATGAGTTCCGCACACCTCTAACTGCCATTTTGGGGTCTACAGAGCTACTGAAGTATTATGGTCAGCGTTGGAGTGAACAGAAGAAAGAAGTTCACTTTGATCGTATTTCTTCCCATGTTCAACACATGACTCAATTGTTGGACGATGTCTTACTCGTCGGTAAAGCTGAAGCGGGAAAATTGGATTTTAATCCTTCTTGGATGAATGTGATTCAGTTTTGTCATTGTTTGGTGGAAGAGTTGCAATTGAGTGCAGGTCATCAACACACCCTGATCTTTACGCCACAAAGTTGGAGCAATAAGAACCCCAACGAAGCTGACTTAACTCCTTGCTTATTTGCCGAGCTTGATGAAAAACTCTTGCAGCATATTCTCAGTAACTTACTCTCAAATGCTATCAAGTATTCTCCTGCTGGTAGCACCATCGAGTTTTCTCTCACTTGTCTCGATAATTATATTGTTTTTCAGATTCAAGATCGAGGGATTGGGATTCCAGAAGAAGACCAACCCCGATTATTTGAAGCTTTTCATCGCGCTACTAATGCCAGTAAACTACCAGGTACAGGACTGGGTTTAGCGATTGTTAAAAATGCAGTTGACTTACAGGGTGGGGAAATTACCGTAAATAGTCAAGTCAATGTAGGCACAACCTTTACTGTAAAGCTTCCAGTCAGGACTTACGCAAATTTACCGTTGAACCCCTATCTGTAGGGGCTTTGGTATCGTGCCCCTACTCTATACAAGGTCTGTGCGTAAGTTCTGCCAGTAAGAACTCGCTAAACACCTCAAAAGGTACAGCCGTTTTTGGCGATCGCTAATATATAGTGGCTCAGTTCGGTCGTCCCGTTAGAGCGGGTCGCTATCTATTCGTTGTAGAAGTCATGAACCAGCGATCGATTAAGGCTGGTGTAATAAGCATTCACCCGTATCCTACACCATTAAGAATTGCGATAGACGCTCCGGACGCCCAAAAAAGACATAAAGACAATTAAAATCCTTTATACGTCAAGTCACTCTTTGAAGCGAAAATCAACAGTGAACTTCGTCTGCAAGCAAATATCATGCAATCTCCCTCTCTAAGCACTCCACAACTCGATATTCGTCAACTCGGCATTAACCCAAATCACTGGTATGTCGTTGCTACAAGCAGCGAGGTTCAAAATCGCCCTTTAGCTGTTAAGCTCTGGAAACAACCCATCGTCTTGTATCGAGAGGATAGCGGTGTTGTTCGCGCCCTAGAAGATCGTTGTCCTCATCGACAAGTTAAACTGAGCCATGGTCAGGTAATAGGCGATCGCATAGAGTGTTCATACCACGGATGGCAATTTAAATCAAGTGGTGAGTGTGCAGCCGTTCCCTATTTAGCCGCGAATCAGAAATTACCCAACTGCACAATTCGCTCCTATCCTGTCAAGGAACAAGATGGGTTGATCTGGCTATTTCCTGGAGATGTGGAAATATTGCATTCATCATCCATACAACCAATGGGAGTACCGGAATGGGAACACCTCAATTACATTGCTACTGTTTCCGTGATTGACTGCAAAGCCCACTATTCCTTTCTCATCGAAAATCTGATGGATATGTATCACGGGCATTTGCATCAAGACTGGCAGGCGTGGGCTGAACCTGTATTAGAAGATATCCAAGAAGATGTTAACCGTGTAGATGCTCACTATCAAGCTCAAAGCTATTACAAAATAGACAAGATTTGGTCAGTTTCTCAGCTATTTTTCCCAGCGTTGCGACGCCTACATCCAGAACCCTTAGATGTCAGCTATGTTTATCCTCATTGGGTTTCTACACTAGGCAAAGATTTTAAAATTTACTGTCTATTTTGTCCGGTGAGTGAGATACAGACTCGTGCTTATTTAATTCATTTCACATCTTTAAATGCTTTTTGGCGATTGCACAAGTTGCCTATATGGTTTCGTCGATTTGTGAAGAATAGTTTGTTTGGTGCGGCGCAGAAGTTACTGGATGGATTAGTGCGGCAGGATGTGTTGATGATTGAGGAAGAACAGCAGGCGTATTTGCATAACCCGGAGCGGAAAAGTTATGAGTTGAACCGAGCGTTAGTGAGTGTGCAGCGGTTAATTCGGAATCAGGCTAGGCAGCGATAATCAGTAAACGTAGTAAACGTAGGGTGTGTTAGGCGAAGCCGTAACGCACCAAACTGTGATGCTTCCATGCGTTACTATTGAAGATTGCATTCTACAACAGATAAATGCGATCGCATTTTCCCCTGTAGTTTATTTCTTAGTAGAAAAATTGTACGATTGAATCAAATTTATTGATAACCAGAGAATTTTCTCCCCAACGATTCTATCGCTGGGATTCAGCGTACAGCAAGGATTAGAGGCATAAAAACGCGATCGCAAATCCAGAATTGCTAACCTTTGTAAAATGCAATAAAAATTAGCTTATTGAAGGGTTAGCCTGATAACGCCATCCAACCAGGGAAAGATTGGGAAGACTTACTATAGATTCATTCTGCTAATCGCTTCCTAGTTATGAGCTATTGCCTGAATCCCAACTGCTCAAAGCCTCAAAACTCTAATGGCATCATGGTATGCCAAAGTTGCGGGTCAATGCTGCTGCTACACCAGCGCTACCAAGCCCTCAAACTCATTGGCCAAGGTGGCTTTGGCAGAACCTTTCTGGCTGTGGATGGGGGTAAACCCTCTAAACCCCGCTGCGTGATTAAGCAGTTTTTCCCTGTAGGAGCAGGTCTTGTCCCTGTTCAAGGCACGACGAATGCCCAGAAAGCAGCAGAGTTATTTCGCCAGGAAGCTAAGCGCTTGAAAGAACTCGGTAGACATCCCCAAATTCCAGCACTGCTGACTCATGTTGAGCAAGATAAACAGCAATACTTGGTGCAAGAGTTCATTGAGGGACAAAATCTAGCTCAAGAACTGGCAGAGGAAGGGCCATTCAACGAAATCCAGATTCGACAATTGCTCCGAAGTCTGCTGCCCGTCCTCAAATTTGTCCATGATCATCAAGTCATCCACCGAGATATTAAACCAG
>CBKWLJ010000233.1:0-14068 GCA_966675205.1 uncultured bacterium | reverse complement strand
TGAGGATAGGATGAAACACTATAAGGATGACCGACGTTCCTACCTGCCTTTTTGGTCAAGAATTCCTTATGAGGCTAAATTAGGGGCGTTTGCTATCGTAGCGATGGGCATAGCGATGGTAGTGTTTAATCAGCCTTCACCATCGGCTAAAGACCAGAAATCATCAAGCCCAAAAACCGCTCTCTCACCTGAAGCCATGTCTCCTTTAGGTGTAGCAACCCCTCTCCAAGAAGGGTTGCCATCTCCTGGGACTTCCGTACCCCAGTTGCCACCAGAATTAGAAGCACTGGCAAAAGACCCTCTAACCTCCAGCCTTCCCTCCAAACCTGAGGTGCCTGTACTCGATCCACTCAGCCCCAGTGTTCCACAAAAAAGTTTGGATCTGCCTCTCTCGGCTAGTCCTTCCCCTGTCAAGATACCCAGTAAAGGAACTCAAGCAACTCGCGAAATTTCTCCTTTAGAAATTACCCCAATTCCATCATCTTTGCCCTCTCCATCACCACGGACACCTTCTCTCCCGTCTGAATCAATTGTGAGTCAAGAAGTCCCTCAAGCTGGCAAAACTGAGAAGAATACCAACAGTGCCAAAAGTTCTTCCGTCGCAACAGAAGTCAGAAACTACTTCCAAAAGGGGTGGAAACCCCCTTCCGGCTTGAATGAATCTTTAAACTACAGTGTATTACTCAATGCAGATGGCACAATTGAGCAAATTCTGCCTTTGAGTAATACTGCTGGCGAATATATAGATAGCACAAATATTCCTAAGCCCGGTGCCTCGATAGTTTCTGGTACCGATGGGGGAGGTAAGACTAGAGTTAACCTGGAATTTAGTCCAGATGGGAAGGTAAAAACCTCTGTGGAGGAGGTGAATTTGCCAAGTTCATCGCCCAGTTCTCCCAATGAAGGTTTATCTAATTCTCCGGGTAGGGAGGCACGACCTTAATCAGCGTTTTTTGTATTTCGTTCAAAGTTTTTGCAAGCGGGGAGGACAATTCATGTCCTCCTCGATTTGTAGAGGAACAAAAAAATCTGAATGATTAGTAATTCATAAATTTAATAAAATATTACCATTTGGTGCTTGGTAATGCAAAAATTTTTAGCAAGTTTGATACATTGAAATGACAGAGTCAAAAAATGAGTTAATTTTATTTTTACTTGAGATGAGATTCGGCTATCTTAAAATTAAAGCAACCTTGTCTCGATTTTGGCTCCGTGGCTTCACCCCTAATCTGGCGGTAATCGGTAAAAAGCAGTCAGCTTCATTCAAAAACTTATTTGTTAAACCATGAAAAAGGTATCGGCTGCCCCACGTCCCTCTCAACAAAATTTTCTGGAATTAGAGGAAAAATCCCGGCTAGATTTTGTTGATTTAAATCGCGATCGCACAATGCCTCTGGTGACTCGACCCTCCCCTCGCGTGGCAAAGGTAGATAAACAGGTTGCGATCGCTCAGAGAAATGGGTACAGGAATTTTCCTCAGCCTGTAAGTCAGCCAAGCTCTGTGTCTTTTTGGGATAGAATTCCTCCATGGTTGCAACTGGGTTCATTTTTTCTCGTAGCAGCAGGATTGGTGGTGGCAGTGCTGAAAGTCCCTGCACCATCGATGAATGAACAACCCCTATCGAACGAAGCAACTTCTCCCCAAACCCAATCGTTAGTCCCTTTTCAGGCGTCGCCCTCTCCATTCCCTGAGCCACAAGCGTTACCCTCTCCTGTCGAACTTCCTTCACCTCAGTTATCGCCACAGCCTGAAGTCGCTCTCCCAGACTCTCTCACTACCAGTGCTTTACCGAACAGCCAAAGTCAGCCACTCTCCACAGGTTCCTCCCCAGCAGAGATACCCAATCCGAACCCTGATTTAAATATTGAACCTTCCCTATCAGGAGGGATTCCCGCTCAACCCCCCTCCTTACCTTCAGATGCAGTTGGGACGCCATCTTCTCCTTGTTCCTGCGCTACGTCAGGTTGCCATCAAGGCGAATCTGCGTCTGGCAAGACTAATCAGAATGAGCGAGTGACAGAGGTGAAAAACTACTTTAAAGAGCGTTGGCAACCCCCTGCTGGTTTGACGCAGACATTGGAATACAGCGTGTTGCTCAATGCTGATGGTACGATTCAACGCATTACGCCTCTGAGTAATGCGGCGGTAGATTATATGAACAGTACAAATATACCCTTGCCTGGTACCCCGTTAGTTTCTTCGATAGAGGGGGGAGGTAAAACTAGCATTCATGTTGCTCTTAGCCCGAATGGGAAGGTAAACACTTCATTGGAGTAGTGAAACTGGCTTGGTGTCAGAGCGATCGCTTTCTTGAGTTCAGCGTGAATAGTAGTAATTGCCTGAGCGACTGGTAAAGCTTATGATGAAATCATTAAAGTGAAAGCTGATAAAACTCCTCTTTTGCCTGAACCTTTTCACCTTTGATCAACTTATAAAGGTGTTCACCAATCGCTTTTCCGAGTAACACTGGAACTGCATTGCCGATTTGTCGGTATTTAGAAGCAGTTGAACCATAAAAAATCCAGTCATCAGGAAAAGTTTGAATTCTGGCACACTCTTTAACGCTCAGGGGGCGCAACTCTTCCGGGTGACCAAAATTAATGGGATTCAAGCCCCATCCTTCTAGGACGGCTTTTTATTTATTTTTAGCTTTCGGATCAGTTCTCTCAGTACATCAGACTTAGTTCTTTCAGTTTGCTGGCAGTAAGCTTCAATCAACTCAAACTCCTCATCGGTTAGTCGAAAAAATATGCTCTTTTTCATTTTTGTTGTATATCCATGTGATATACAATTGTAGCAGGAGGATTGAAGAATGAAAGCAAGATACCAATATCGTTTCTATCCAACAGACCAACAACAGCAGAGCTTGGCTCGGTTGTTCGGTTGCGTCCGTGTTGTGTATAACGATGCTCTTGCAATCTGCAAACAATCCGTTAGCGTTAGCGAAGCGAGACCGTTAGGTTTAGCGGGCGAGCGTACCGCAAGGGCGAAAAAACCCAAGTCGGCTGAACTTCAAAAGATTGTTATCACTCAGGCAAAGAAGACTGAGGAAAGAGCTTGGTTAAGCGAGGTATCGAACATACCCCTACAGCAGTCTGTAGCTGATTTAGAGGTAGCCTTCAAGAACTTTTTTGATTCCTGCAAGGGTAAGAGAAAAGGCAGAAAGGTTGGTTATCCCAAGTTCAAAAAGCGGACTAATAGCCAATCAGCACGGTTCAGGATTGGAGGTTTCTCTATCAAGGAAGACGGTGTTTATCTTGCGAAGATAGGTATTGTCAAGCCTGTCTGGTCAAGAGAGTTACCCGCAAATCCTAGCTCCGTAACTGTTATTAAGGACTGTGCCAACCGTTATTTCTTAAGTTTTGTCGTAGAGGTTGAGTCAATCAGTGTTAATGCCAAGAGCCAAAGCATTGGTATTGATTTAGGCGTTAAAACATTTGCGGTAATGAGTAACGGCGAGAAAGCTTTTAGTCCTTCTTATAAAGCACTAGACCGCAAGGTTCGTAAACTCCAGCGGAAGTTGGCACGACAGCAGAAAGACTCAAACAGGAGGCATAAAACCAGGATTCAAATAGCCAAACTGCACAATCAAATTGCTGATACCAGGAAAGATTTTCTGCACAAATTATCAACCAAAGTGGTTAGTGAAAACCAAACTATCGTTTTGGAAGATTTGAACGTGTCAGGTCTGGTCAAAAACCGCAAACTGTCTAGAGCAATTAGTCAGCAAGGATGGAGAGAATTTCGAGTCTTAGTTGAGGCAAAGTCTGAAAAGTACGGACGTAAGTTTATAGTTATCAGTCGTTGGGAGCCAACAAGCCAAACCTGTTCTGAGTGCGGCTACAGATGGGGCAAAATTGATTTGTCTGTTCGTTCGATACTCTGCTTAGGCTGTGGTATTGAACACGACAGAGATGAAAACGCCTCCAAAAATATAGAGATGGTCGGCATGGGGCATCGGCACGACCTTAAATGTACGTCGAGGGACGGTAAGACTACTTCGGTAGCACGACCCGATGAAGCGTAAAGAATCTCCGTCGCTCTACTCGCGGAGAGTATGTCAAACATATCTGTAGCCTTTTGATGCGGGCTTGTCGTGATAGTAGGAGATGGCTTATTCCAAGACAGCCGACGATAGAAGCCTACTTTACCTCCTCCAGACTTGTAAGCACCACCCATCGCTTCTTGCTTTAAGTCATCAGGTAATCCAATTCTGACCCGCTTTTAAAAGCCTCAAGTACTTGAGACGACTCTCTGCGTAGGGAATGTATTCAGGGTCTGAATCAACTAAATTTGTAAGCGCCTCTGTGAGGGTACACCATTTAAGAAGACCATCAGCACCGTTTTTGCTATGACTCGGTAAAGGAAAAGTGACGTGCTGACCATCTCTCGATGCGAGAAATATCACTCTTGTCCTGTTTTGAAGGACACCATAGTCAGCCACCTCTATAAGTCTAGGAGGAGCAACTGTATATCCAAGATGTTTCATTTCTGCTAAGACTACCTCAAGAGCAGAACCTGGCAACTCATCTGATTCCAGTGGAGGATAACCTAGTTCTCGTTGACAATGAGGTCTATGCCGGATTGGCGCAGAAAGTAGCCCTCTGACGTTCTCCATGATGAAGAAATGTGGCTGGACTTCTTTAACGATACGTATGAAGTCTTTAAATAAGCTCCCGCGAGGGTCACCAACAGACATACGCTTTCCTGCTGTACTGAAGGGTTGGCAAGGCGGCCCACCAGTCACTAGGTCTACTTCTCCAGGACGTAGAGGTCTACCTAGATCTAAAACACGCCCTCCTTCTTCTAAAAGGGTTTGGGCACTGATATTCTGTATATCCCTGGGAATCGCACTTTCCCGAAGGCGTGGTCGATTGAGAGCTATAGTCTTTGTAGCGTCAGGGTCTATCTCGACAACACTGACCGTGTGGAAGCCTGCCTTTTCCAAGCCAAGGTCTAGACCAAAAGCTCCAGCAAATAAACCTATAGATATCAGCTTACCGTCGATCACGCCTGTTTCCTAAGAGTTTATCTAACTAACCAATTTAATTTTAATACCCTAACCTTACATAACAAACTAAGCAAGTTGTAGATATAGCTATCCTAAATGAATTGTAAGAACGTCGTCTTTTATCTGTGTTCATTTGTGTGCATCTGTGGTTCATTTTTCTCATAAATTATCTAGGACTGCTATATAGCATTTTTATTTGGGTCGTAAATACAGTAACGGTTTGCAAAAGGCAGAAGGCAAAGGGCAAAAGGCAGGAGGGAAAAGAAATGCGGAGTTTTTTTATTGAGAAAAAAGATTAGCTAGGTTTACAACTCATTTGAAAACGCCATAGAAGTATTTGATATGTTATTAATAAGTAATTTTACCTTAGAGTTTCAAGATAAAATAATAAGCAGTAACCTCTAAAAGAAAAATATCTAAAAAAAAGACTTACAAAATTATCATTAAAAATATGCGATCGCTAAGCTTGTTATGTAAGAAATATCACTCAACTGAAGAGTAGTTTAATGCATTTAATGATGCAAAAAAACGTCGTCTCCTGTGCCATTCTTAATACGGGTCAAGGGGCTTGGGCGTTCGAGGAACAGGGGCAACGCCTCGCTAAAATTATGCAACTTGAGGTTCACTCATCGCCAGCGCAATATAATTACTTGCTGGGTTGGGAAAGTACGGAACCACCCAGCGGTAAAATGTTTATTCCTTATCAATCCATTCTTTTGGCTTCAGACAAGCGACGTATGGCTGAAGTATTTCAAAAGCATGGTGTTGCCATCCCTCGAACTTACTTACTAGACTCACTTGAAGATGTGCAGCGTGTTGTTGATCTAGAAGCGGATAGCCGATGGATTTTGAAGTGGCCAACAGGCTGTGGCGCATCGGGTCATCGTTTCATTGGGGCAGATGAGCCTATTCCTGGAGAGTGGCCGCGTCCCTACCTTCTGCAAGAGTTCATCGATTTGGAAAATCCAGAGGTTTATCGTCTTTATGGCATCGCAGGGGAAACCTTCGGCTGGAACGTGCGCCGATTTCCTAAGGGAGCGAAATCTTCACCTTGGGTCGCTCACGCCCAAGGAGCCTGTTACGAAAGCGTTGGAACTGCCCCCGCAGAAGCTGAACATCAAGCTCGAAAAGCCTTAGCAGCAACAGGTCTCCTTGACTGCTTCGGCTGTGCTGACCTCCTGTACAGCCGTGATGGGCGTTGGCTGGTGCTGGAAGTTAACACGGATGGTATTTTCAATTATGTTGACCGAGATATCAGCGTTCCAGGTATAGCACAGGCGATTGACCATCGTTTAGCGAAGGCATTTTGGGCATGGGTCGAACTTTCAGCTACAGATGGCTCCGTATAAAAATCGGGTGGGCACTGCCCACCCTACTGACTACTGAGTATTTTAGTAACTTTAGAAGAACTCTTTTTCTAAGCTCGGCATATTGTTCATCGCGTCAAAGGCGATCGCAACTTGCTGTATTCCAGAATTTCCATTAAAAAATCCTTCGTTGTTAGTTAGAGCATCCTTAACAGCCCCTTTGACTTCTGCAACATCGATTCTCAAGTCATTATTAATGTCGATAATATCGAGTGTGGCGAGAACGGAATTCAAATTAGCACCGACTTGGCCAACGGAAATCGCCAGTGCATTCTTATCGATGACGTAGTTAATGCCAGTCCCTGCTGCATCGCTAGCGGCATTGAGCAACGCTGCTGTTCCAGAACGACCTAGTGCATTGACACCGCCACCACCAGCACCTAGAGCGCCCAACAGAGTATCTGGAACCCCAGAAGGAGCAACGTTTACCCCAAAAGTCTGTTTGAAAGAGTCAGTAGGATCATACGGCTGTTGCCAGTACTGGAAGTGCTGGGACTGCTTCCAGAATCCAGGTGTATTGGCTACGCCAGTCTCTCCTGTGTAGGAACTCTCATCAGCGTCATCAACTGTTTTCGAGTTACCCAAGTCATCTGTGAAAACTCCTGTAACTGTGCCGATATTGCTGTAGTCACCTGCAATAGCTGTGCCAGTGGCTTTGAAAATCCAGGTTTCACCCAGATCCAATACGCCGTTACCGTTATCACCACTGGCGTACTCAGCTGTGAAGTCGTCAGACGTATTATTAGGCGTGCCATTGTCATCCTTGACGCTGACATTAGACAGTCCCACGTTACCTGTGTTGTTGACTGTGTAAGTCCAGGTGATATCACTGCCTGCTACGAGAGTCAGACCATCTGCACCGTTGGTTACTTTGTCGATGTCAATTGCAGGGGCAGCACCGAAGTAAGAACTGGGGTCTGTGGCGTTTACAGCTGTGCCGTTGTAGGAACCCGTGGCTGTACCGATATTGCTGTAGTTACCTGCAATAGCTGTGCCAGTGGCTGTGTAAGTCCAGCTTTCACCCACATCTAATACATTATTGCCGTTAGCATCACCACTAGCGTAGGTAGCAGTGAAGTCGTCAGCCGCATTATTAGGTGTGCCATTGTTATCCTTGACGGTGACATTGGACAGTCCGACGTTACCTGCGTTGCTAACTGTGTAAGTCCAGGTGATATTACTACCTTCCAGAATCGTCAGACCGTCTGCACCGTTGGTCACCTTGTCAATGGCGATCGCCGGATTGGGTGTTATCAGTGGAGGCACGTCGCCTTCAAGTTTGCTGCTACCATTACGATCTGACCCTACACTCTGCAAGCGCACGCCGACCTTGCTGAAATCGCTCACATCTAAGCCAGGTGCTGTGAGAGTGAACGTAACCGATTGGTAATCGTCTCCCTGGCCCCTACCCCCCTCGCCAATTTGTACGGCAAGTTGATAATTCCGTTGCTGTCCGTCTCCGTTAAGGTTGACATTGTTGTCAATAACTTCACTGTTATCGCTAGTCGAACCCGAATCATCCAGAAATAGCTTTTTCACCCCTTTGGTGCCATCGACAGTGAAGTCAGAGCTGGAAAGACTAAAATTATTGTTAACACTAATGCCATCAAAATCAGCAAAGAATCCCACCAAATCAGCTATATTGACAGACGAATCAACCTGTAGTGTGACCTGAACGGTGTCTGTCTGAACATCTGTTAGGGTTACCTTGACTTGAGCATTTGTCCCAGTAAATTCATAGATATCGAAGGTTGTTGAAGCCATTTTTATTCTCCTTGTATCGTTAGATACTAATTTGTAGCTGAATAGGTATTAGAATTATGGAGTTAGTCAAGTTCAGTGACATTCAATTCCAGCCAGAGGTTACACAATGGGATAAACCCATTGCTCCTTGAGCCTCAATCTGTATGCGGCTTTTAAAAATAAGCTAGGTGACTTGGAACAATAAAATTGAGGAATTCGCCACTTTTTACTCCTCGGAATCCCCCAAGGTTGCCACGTTCCCGCGCATCGGTGGTTCTACTAATGTTTAGCTCCTTACTACTTCTACTGAGTGAGTATATAAATCTACCCTAAGATAGATTTATGAAAAATTTGTGGGAACGGAATTTTACTATCAGCTTTTGATCAAACTGGCATCTGTCTTGAAAGTCAGGAGCCAGGAGTCAGAAGTCAGAAGCCAGGAGGAAAGACTTTCATTTTTTGCTGTGTGTGCAGTTCATGGGGAGTCTTGCACCAAGCCCTCAGAATTCTATTCTGAGGCTATACTAACCGAGCCCGCCTACGCGGCTTAATCGAAAAACAAGGGTTTTGTAACCTGCACAGGCAGGCTTTGAATGCAATAGCTGCGGTTTCAAAGAAAAGAAAGAGTCATTGTTATAGGACTACTGCAATCGCAGGGCGTAATGGTAAAACTCTTCATCCTTGGCGTACCCTCGCGCTTCATAAAGTTTTTGTGCGTTTGTGTTAGAAATTTGAGTGGCTAAAATTAATCGAACTGCTCCACTTTCTTTTGCGTAGTCTTCCGCAGCATTCATCAATAACTTTGCAGCTCCCTTTCTGCGATACGGCTCTTCCACATACAAATCATTCAATATCCATACCCGTTTCATCGACACTGAAGAAAAACTGGGATAAAGCTGAGTAAACCCAATTATTTCTCCATTGTCTTTAGCTGCAAATACTACCGAATCCTTATTCTGGAAACGAGCCTGTAGAAAATTTTTGGCAGCTCTAAGATCTGATGCTTGATTGTAAAAAACACGATACAGATTAAAGAGTACTGATAAACGCTCAATGTGTTCAATACTAGCTAAAACAACTTCCATTCATAGCCCTCATCATTTCAATAAAGTTTATATTCACTCAAGTTTAAAACAATGTTTGCAGAGAATTGGTATAAGCATATGTTCTACAAGCAGCGAGTTGTTCAACTGGAAAATGAAGGGTATTTAAGGTTAAAAATTGAGAAAGGCAAAAACTCAAGTTCAAGATTCAAAGTTTTAACTTCTTAAGAACTTGCCATGCTTTGACAACATTGCCTTGCATGAGTGCTGCTGCACCGGAAAGAGCCTGCACTTCTGGGATATTCGGGTTGAGTTGAACAGCAGGTGCGATCGCATTTTGAGCATCTCTCCCGCGCCATTGGTACAGGTAGAGAAACGTGAGATACGCATGAGCATAGGGGTTTTGGGCGTCTAGTTGCACCACACGTTTTAAAGCTGCGATCGCACCTTCTGGGTCTTTCTGCAATACATTAGAAAATGCCAACCCATAAGCCCAATCTTTATTTTGCGGTTCCTGTTGCAAGCGGTATTCTAGGGCGCGTTCCGCCTGAATCGTGTAATCTTGAACTGGGTCATACTGGTTAATGCGCCCAATTTCATCAAAAACGAGATCGAGCGCTTTTCGCCCTTCGGGTAAGCTAGCAGCTAACGTCCGCATCTGCGTGACTAAATCAACTTCTGGTGCTGGTATTGCCGGAGCATTGGCAGTAATATTCAGCGTCACAGGTGATACAGCGATGGGGTAGTTCTCACCTGTTTCTCGGTTCAGGTACGTTGCCTCTAGGGTATAAGTTCCCGGTGCAACCTCAGCAGGAGGTAGCATTGCGGTTGTTTCAATGACTTGAAAACTGCCTTGCTGTTGGTTGTTACTCAAACGCCGGGAATATAATTCTCCCAAACCAATACCATGGTCATGCAGCCACCGTTGCTGACTGGGTTGGGAAAGAGGGGTTGATGTTGGAGGTTGCCCCTCTTTAACTCCTGTTTCTGGTTCTTTCTCCTTTGAGATCCCCCTCTCGTCCCCCTTCAAAAGAGGGGAGCCATCTGTTGCTTGCGCTTCTTGTTGTCCGGGGGTTGGAGAAGATACAGAAAGTTTCTTGCCTTTGGGGGCTTCGGGGGGGATGGCTGGGGAATTTTGAGCTGAAGGCTGAGTTTGGGGATTAGAGACAGGGGATGGATTAGTAACTTTTGACTCGGTACTTTTAACTGCTTCTTTTTCTGAAATAGGCTGTGCATTGGTATCCCTTTTCCAAGTTAACAGCACAATACCCGACTTCAACTGCTGCCAAGGGCCAGACCATTCGTAGGTTACGGGGATTGGTACGCCAGGACGAGCTTGAGGTGGCACGGTGACTCGCTCTAACTGGACTTGGGACAGTCTTTTCGGCAAGGGTCTTACCTGCACGGGGGGTTGGATGCGATGATAGAGATTGAGGCGGCTGCCATCGGGTAAATTCCAAATTTTTTGCAACAGAAAGTCAGGGCTTTGCTCTACAGCCTGCACCATCATGACTTGCGATTCTTTCGGTGCGCCTTGATTACCCGTTTTGGTGATGAACCAAGAAAGCGATCGCAGATCTTGTGAGATAAACTTTTTACGAGTACCCACCTCACGCCCGTACACCTGAAACTTTCTTAATGCCCCATAATAGTTGAAATTGTTGTGATTCAACTCCGGTACTCTAGGCAAGACACCCACTGTCGCTTTTAACTGAGGTGTTGTGCGAATGATTTCCTCAACCACCTGAGTATGAGGCCACTTTGCCCCAAGATAAGGATACATTTGAGCCTTGGGACTTAAGGCTTGTGCTAAGTAAGCTCCCGGTATCCCTCCGATGGGAAACAGATTCAAGCACATCAACAAAAAGGCTAAACCCACCGTTCCCCAACGCACTATCCGCAACCGTCTAGGCCATACCGTCAAACCATACGCCAGAATTACGCACAGCACTGGCAAGTAAGGCATGATGTAGCGCGTATCTTTATTGAAATTTGCCGAGCAAATGAAGTAGGAGGCAATTAAAAACAGTGCTAACCAACGAAAAGCTGAGAACGAGTGGGATTTTTGCCTCCTCTCCTGATTCCGCAAGCTAGCTTTTGCACTAACACTCCTCCTGCCTCCTGACTCCTGACTCCTGAATTCCTGCTCATCTCCCTGCAACTCATCATCCTCGGCATGATTGCGAAATGCTGGAAATAAACGAAGACAGGACAGCAGCAACCCAACGAGGGGAACTAACAGCAATGGCCACGAAACAGCACGGGGTAAGTCATTCCAGTAATACGTCCAAGCGGCGAGGGTATTGAGGGGAGGGTCGCCTTCTTCCATTCCGGGAACGACAATAGCATTTTGGTAAGAACTGAACAAGTAGATCCAGTTAGTGCGATACCAAGGGCCGAAAATGCAAATAGAGATGAGTAAAGCAGCGATTAACTGAACAATTTTTCCCCAAGCGCGTTGACGCAGATTTGTCATCAACAGCCACAAAAGCGGCACGAAAATAAAAAATAAGACAGTCTGCTTCACCATAATGGCTAAACCCAAGCAGACACCAAACATCGCCGCCCAAAACCATCCCTGCCACTTGGTTTTCGCATCGCGCCAGATGGTGAGGCAGCAAAAACTTGCCGCTACCAAAGCGGTGAGGGGATAGTCATGCATGTACTGAATGCGAACGGTGTAAAGTCGGGGCAACAGCATGCACAACGCTGCCGCCCACAATCCCACCTGCCGATTAAACAGGTGTTTGCCTAAACCGTAGACTGAAATGAGCAAAATGGCACTGAATAACAAATTAACCAAAAGTGCTTGCTCTGGCCCAGTGCCAAAAAGCTGTTGAAAAGGAGCGGTGGAAATGAAAAGCAGAGGCGGATACTTAGAAGAGAGCATCCACAGACGCTGCCACCATTCCCCGGAAAATACGTTGGCTTGTTGTAGGGCGTTAAGGTAATTTAAGGAGCCGGTGAGGTGGTTGGTGGGGTCCCAAGAAGGGACGGAACGGTCAAGGGCTAACCAAATGCGATCGCACACAGCCCCCACGAGCCATATGACCCCCAGTATCTGCCAGACCTTAAATGAACTCCGCTGCTCTTTCTCTACCACGACCTTTATTTGGGTTGTTCTAATCGCTTTCTCATTAGAACATATAGATATCCCAAGAGATTAGGATGGCTTTTTCTCGCACTTCCAGACCCCAACAGCGCTTGATTGCGGAGAGTCGGAAGCTGTGCAAGCTTTTCCTGTTAAATCACTCTCTGACTGTGTAGAAGCAGGTGGCTTTTGAGCATCGGGAGCGTCTGACTCACACGAACAAGTATAGGATGATGTTTCTGGTTCTTGTTCTGCTTTTGCTGCCAATTCTTGTCGCCATTGTGTGATCGCTTTTTCAGCGTCCTGATATACTGTACTGTCTTTGGGCACTTCTGCCATGGCTTTTGCCGCTAACTCAATTGCGGTTTGCAAATCACTTATTCCTCCGTTTTTCGCTGCCGTCTGTGCATCAGCGAGTAAACTCTTCGCTCGAGTTTCAGCTTCCTTTCTGGCAGTGGCTTTTTGTTGCTGTTCTTGCCATTGTGCGATCGCTTTTTGAGCCTGCTGGTATGCAGAACTGCTAGAGGGGATTTGTTTTGCCAAATCGATTGCTGCCTGGAAGTCTTCGCTTTTGGCTTTATCGATTGCTTTTTCTAAAACACTCGCTCCCTCATCACTCGTTGGTTTCTTTTCCTCAGAATTATCCGTTGATGTATCCGTTGAACTAGGTTTAGGAGTTGCTTCAGAATTATCCGTTGATGTATTCGTTGGACTCGGTTTAGGGGTTGCTTCAGAATTATCCGTTGATGTATCCGTCGTTGGCTCTGAATTGGCTAGGGATGTGTTTCGGCGACGGGATGTAATGGTTGGATTTGAAGTGGTAATAGGTAAGTCTGTGGGAATCGAGAGTGTTGTTGGATTAGAGTTAGTGGTGGGTAAATCCGTTGGAATTGTTGGGAGAGTTGTATCCAAATTCGGAGTTGATAAATCTGTTGAATTCGGTTGGAGGAGTGTATCCGAATTGGCGGTTACAGGGTTTTTGGCAACTGATTTGTTCGACTGCGATTGCACATAAGCATAAGCTCCCCCCACCGTGAGTAAGGCAGCCATGCCTAATCCAATCAGAAAAGGCAGTCTATTATCAGAGGTAGAATCAAAATTAGTTGGTGTTCTGGCTGGCTCTACAATTGGGCTTTGAGCCGAACTAGAAGCCTTGTTTCGCCTCGTCGTTGGAACTGCTGACGGTTGTCGGGTAGGCGCAACAGGTTGAGGAGGTGTAGTCACTTGTTGCACCATTTGAGTGGGGGTAAATTCCCTCGTTTTCGTAACTGGCTTGAGTTCGATCGCAATTACTCTTAAAGCCAATTCTCCTAACCGCAAATTACTGCCGGGGTGCAACACTACCTCCCCAGTCTCCATGGGTTGCTTATCTACAATGGGAGGATTGCTTTCTCGCAAAGAACGCAAATAAAAATTTTTGTCTTGAGGATTAAAAAAGATTTCAGCGTGAAGGCCAGATACCGTCGGCTCTGATAAGACAATATCGCACAAAGCAGGGTCACGTCCGAGGCGAACGGTGCCAGGATTTTTACTGCGTTGGTTTTCGCGGATGGGTTGAGTCTTGAGCTTGTCTCCTTCCACCCACTCTAAAAGCAGTTCATGTACCTCCTGCGCTGCATGGGTAACGGAATCAACAACCGAATCGGTAATGACAGAATCAGTAATGCGATCGCGAATCGTTCCTAGTACAGTCGGTATAGAGGAAGAATTCTTCAATAACTGTAGAGCGAGTAGAGCTTCTTCTGCTGACTGGTAGCGGTCTTTGAAGTGGTAGCGTACCATCTTCGTTAAAATCGCTGCTAACTCTGGACT
>CBKWLJ010000232.1:0-14227 GCA_966675205.1 uncultured bacterium | reverse complement strand
ACTTTGAACTGACCTACTTCCTGTTGCATCGCATGGGCAACTGCTAGGAGTTCTTTGAAGGATTCCGATACCTGGTTTGCGCCTTGTGAGGTTTGAGATGCGATCGCAGCGACGTTGGTCATGGTTTTGGTAACAGTTTCAGAGGCTTGGGATTGAATTACTGTTGCTTGGGCGATTTCTTCAACCAATTTATTAATCTCGGTAGAAGCGGAGGTAATCTTGTTCAAGCTTTGGCGGGTGGCATCTACTAAGCGGGTTCCTGTAACAACCTGCTCAGTCCCTGCTTCCATCGCTGCAACTACTTCGTTGGTTTCCCCTTGAATCTCAGCAACAAGCTTTTCAATTTCACTCGTCGCTTCTGCTGACTGCCGTGCTAGAGAACGCACTTCATCCGCAACCACCGCAAAACCCCGTCCTTCTTCCCCTGCACGTGCTGCTTCAATTGAAGCGTTAAGCGCTAGCAAGTTGGTTTGAGCGGCAAAGGTACCAATCAGGTTCACTACGGTGGAAATCTTTTGCGACGATTCCCCTAAGTGCTTGACTTTCTTGGCTGTTTCTGCTACTGTCTCGCGGATTGCTAGAATACCATCTACTGTGCGGTTCATCGCAGCATCCCCTTCTTGCACCGTCTGAGCTGCTTCTTGCACAGCCACTTCTGCTTTTTGGGCGTTCTCAGAAACGATTCGCACCATTTGCGCCATTTCTTGAGCCTGATGCAGCGCTTGACCAATTTCCTCGGCTTGCCGCAACGCTTCTAGCGATAACTGTTGGATGGAACGTTCACTGGTGTTGGTCGTTTCTGCTACCTGAGTGGCGGCTTGTTGCACCTGGGATACAATTTTCCGCAAGTTACCGACTGTGGCGTTATAAGAGTCTGCAATGGTGCCGATTTCATCAGCCGTTACCTTAGCGCGGATGGTGAGGTCACCTTTACTGATGGGGTCTACTTCCTGCAACAGTTCCAACGCACGTCTTTGCAACCCTTCTTTCAGTTCACGTTGCTCTTCGGCTAGTTTCTCCGTCTCTTCCAAGAGCATAACCCGGTCTAAGGATAATCCCATTTGAGCGGCTAACTGCTCCAGGAAACTCATTTCAGTTTGGTGCCACTCATAAGGTTGATCGCAGTGATGAGCCATCAACAAACCATAAGGCTGACCTTCATGGAGAATAACAACCTCTGCACTGGCCTTAACTTCCAGACGTTTGAGAAACTTCAAGTACTCCACAGGAAGATCAGCGTCGAGGATGTTATTGGTCGGAGTAATAGCGCCTTCTATGTAAGCTTCCTTTAGCTCCTCTGTCATACAAGACTCTCGGATTTCGATCGCGCGGTGCAACCCTGACGCCACTGATTCTGACAAAACATACTCGCCATCTACTGGATTGAAGCGGTAGATGACCATGCGATCCACATTGAGAATATTGCGGGCGTCTTCTAGAATCTTGTTATACAGATTCTTCAGTTCTTGAGAGCTAAAACTCCGAGAACCAGTCACTTCAGCCAAGAGGCGAGATTGCTCAACGACTCGTTCTTGCTCCTGCACAAATTCTTCTAGCTGGTCGGCCATTTGGTTGATGTTGGCTCCTAGCGTCGCGAGTTCGTCTTCCCCTTGGATTGCCATACGGGTATGTAGGTTACCCTGACCAATTTTCTCCACGGCTTCGGCCGCTGCCAAGATGGGACGTGTACCCCGGTTAGTGACGTAAGCAGCGATCGCACCTACTCCTACGGTTGCAGCTGCCGTTCCCAAGAACAGAGTCCAAAGTAACTGTCGTTCAGCAGCAAAGGCAACTTCTGTAGGACGGGTGATAATCAAACCCCAATCTAAGTTGTACGCCGCCTTGAGTCTTAGAGTAGGAGTGTAAGTTACGACCTCTTGCCTCTGTTTATGGGGAATGATCACAGTCTGATACTCAATGGTGTCAGTCTGCTTAATTTGACTGAACAGTTTGGGAAACTCTTCTTCTTGCTTTTTCCCAATGGCTTCCTTGTCTAGAGATAAGGCAATTTTGCCAGAAGCATCTATATAGTACAGTCCTAGCTCCCGATCAGCTTCGATGTTAAACACGTCTAGGAGAACATCAATGGGGATACGGGTACGGATGACACCAATTGTTTTGTTTGTGACACTATCCTTGATTGGACCAGCTATGTAAAGGTGGCTAGTACCCAGAGTTTCAGATTTTCTGGGTTCAGTCATGAACAGGCGATCCGTTTTCAATACTTCTTGGAAATAGTCCCGGTCGAAGTGATTGGGTAGAGCTTCACTCTGAGATTGAGCTAACACGTTACCTTTAAGGTCGAACACGGCAATACTGTCGTAGATGCCGTAAGTTCTGGAAAAGTGGTTTAGGGTTTCCTCTTTGGCCGCACGAGAGGTGGTCTCTCTTGATTTGGAGTTGGTGAAGACATCTAACTTAGACAGGATCTCAACGTCTCCAGCACGCTCTTTCATAAAGAGCAAGAATTTATCTTTGATATCCCCAGCATCACCTCCTTGGAAATTAAAAACTTGCTGCTTATACTGAGCGTCAACAGTGAAATAAGCAACTGACCCAATCAGGATCACTGGAATTGCACCGAGGGCGATCGCCAGAGCGGTTACTTTCACCCGCAAACTTTCCGAGAACCACTTACGCCATTGCCGCCGGGGGCGAGTATAGGCGGGAGGTAGGGGAATCTGTGGGAGCTCTAGTTGAGAGAGTGGAACAGCTTTTGACTCTGCCTGGGACTCCATCGAACGAGTCACGAATGAAGAATGATGAGTTGTAGGCGTTCGGCTTTCAACTTTTTTAAGATTGTTTGAGTAGGAACCGCGACCGTTGGAACCGTTTTGAGAACCTGGCTTGGGAGACGTGTGAGTCATGGATCGATCCTTATTGATTGCTAAAATTCAAAGACTGTGAGTGGCTGAGAATTTACCCTCCCCCCTGTTAGATCCCCCCCTTACCCCCTTAAAAAGAGGAGAGTCAGAGGATGCTACGCTTTTTGTTCTGGAGGGGACTGGAGGATTCTGATGAGAAGAAGTGAGTTGCGTAAGTCCTGTTAACGTACTTTTAAGCGCAGAGTAGAACTAAGGCTATGTAGAGAAAGCCCTGATTGAGATTGAAATAAAGACTGTAAGAGTAGTTTCAGTGTTGAATTCACTGAACTTTCAAAAGAGAATCTCCTGATTAGAACTGATACCGTTTCACTATTACTTCCCCTTGTTTAAGGGAAATTGAAGGGATACATTGGTTGTTGCTCAAGAGTGAAATGGGTATGAGGTGGAAAGAAATGAATGAGTGGAATTCTAGGAAAACTGCTTTCTGAGGACAGGTAAAACTTATTGTTTGGGCATCGTTGCAATAATGGCATTCCCATCGAGGAGTACTAACATTTCACCATTGGATTTCAACCAATAGCCACGCAAAAATGGCACCAATTCAGGGGTAACAGAAGAAGAGGGGGGTGATTGAATCCAATCTGAATTGCACCACTCAATATCTTCTACTCGGTTCACAACTAGCCCTAACATTTGGCTTTTAGCGTTATTAGGAGTTGTGGAGTTGGAACTTGCCTGCAATACAACTGCCGTATAAGCTGAAGTTGCGATCGCTTGTTGATGCCAGGGAGTCAAACCGACTAAATGACCCAAATCAACCATCCACAAAATTTCACCCCGCCAGTTATAAGCACCCATTACCCAGGATGGCATTTGGAAAATCGGCACAATCTGACCTCTAGGAATGGTCAGCACCTCAGTCATTTGTTGAATTGGTAGCAGTGCAGTGGTATCGGGTAAAAGATGAAAGCGCAAAAACTGTTCACTTGCTCTTGATGCCGTAGCGATGCGATTAATCGCTTCTGTACTACTGACTAACTGTAAATTGGAGACGGATAAAGAATTGGACATTGATTTTCTTGTGCCTGAAGGGGCATCCTTCTCAGGTAGGGTGGGCAATGCCCACCCTGATCAACAGTTGGCAATGGCTGATGATTCAGCTTTATCGTTTGATAAGCTGTTTAACTGTACGTACTAGCTCATCTTGGTCAACCGGTTTAGCAAGGTAAGCATCTGCTCCCTGTTTCATTCCCCAAAATTTATCCATTTCCCCGCTTTTGGTTGAGCAGATAACGACAGGAATTTTTTGTGTCTCTGCTTCTGTTTTTAAGTCGCGGCAGACTTCGTATCCACTGCGGCCGGGTAGGACAACATCGAGAATGATAATGTCAGGTTTCTGGGTGCTAATTTTTGAGAGAGCTTCTTCGCCACTATCAGAAGTCACAACATTGAACCCTCCTTGCCGCAGACAGCTACTGAGAACTTGCATATCGGTTAAGGAGTCTTCAACAACAAGAACGGTACTCATGGTATTTACCTAATTAATTAACAATGGAGAGTGGTTAAGGATGGGTTGAAAGTTGGCAGATTGCAGGTTACAGGTTAAGAGTTTGCAAGTTGCAGGTTGCAGGTTACAGGTTAAAAGTTTGCAGGTTACAGGTTGCAGGTTGCAGGTTAAAAGTTTGCAGGTTACAGGTTAAAAGTTAAGATATTCAACAACCTTCAACTTTCTAACCTCCAACTTTCTAACCTCCAACTTTCTAACCTCCAACCCGTGAAGCACCCTGCTCTAAGTGCTTGCGGATAACGCTAAGCACAACCCCAGCATCGACAGGTTTGTTGAGAAAATCTGATGCACCGACAAGCTTGGCGCGAACCCGGTCAACGATGCCGTCATTTCCGGTCAAAATCAAAATAGGAGTATTGCGGAAATGAGGCAGCTTGCGTAACTGAGCGCAAATTTCATACCCGTTGGTATTAGGCATTACCAGATCCAAAAAGATGACATCTGGTTTTCGCGTTAACATAACTGCGATCGCTCGCAGTCCATCCTGTACGCCGACATATCGATAACCGGCAGCGGTGAGTAGAGATTCCATCGTTTTGCAAACGATTGGACTATCATCCACACAAGCCACTAAAGGTGCATTGGCAGATGCTGAAACGTCAGGCTTTTGAGGAACAGGAGTATCAACGGGGGTTGGTAAATCCGGGATATCAATTAATTCCACCAACCCCAATTCAATGTAGGGTAGGAACGAACGAGTCAGTTGCAAGACATCCCGCTTCAATAGCACAGCCAAGTCACGCAATGTGCGTTTGCCATCTAACAGTTTGGTCAGGCTTTGGTAAACCTGCGCTGATGTGCGATGTTGGAGTAACTTGGAATCTGTGATGACTGGAGCTTGATTGGGGGAATAGTTCCCAACCGAGTCATTGCGCCAAGCTTGCCAGAGTTCCTCTGCTTCTGCGATCGCTTCTTCGATATCAACCACAGCCAATGGTGAAGATAACTTGTTATCTGGCTGGATTTGATAGGTGGCGTGTCTTGCTTGGGCAATATCAAATAACACCTCAATAGCGATCGCAGGAATTAATTTGCCAACTTGTTCATTGTTGATTTTGTGCTGAGCCTGCCACAAGCATAACAGTTGATATTGCCAGCAAGTTTTAGAGGTAACTGATTCAATTTTACTGAGATCTCGCAAAATTGCCGAGCGATCGTGTAGTAGTTGAGGACAGTAAACCTCTAAATATCTTTGCCACCGTCTCACTGAATGAGCCCCGCCCGTGGCATAAAGAATACGACCTAGATACAGATAGAAAGACCATTTTTGTCCTTTTGGCTCTGTAAAAATCAGTTGACCCGTAAACTGAAGTGGCTTTAAAGATTCGAGGAATCGAATATGCTTTGAAGCAGTAAACAAGTTAAGAGAGATATGAGGCGAAATTGGTGTAACAGCCATAAACCCACGATTGTTGTAACGAATTGACTGAAGTTATCTCCAAACATTTATTCTTTTACACTTTCAATTAAGTCAATCGCGTGTTCAAAAATTCTCTTTCCATATTAGAGTTTTAAGGCTTCATAACGAAGCTTTTTCAACTAATCGAGTTAACGGGTTGAGTGCAATAAATAGATTATCTATTTAAACAACCTAATTATTGTTTTTTTGGCACGCTACCAGATACACCTATAGCCACATCTAAAGCTTTTAGAATTAGATTCTGCTAGTTATTCTCCACAATTTCTTTTACACAGGGAGTTAGCACGTTCAGGGAAGAAAATTACAAACTTTAACATCAAACACTGTACTAGAATCCTGGGAGAGTGAAGCCTTTAGTCTTTTCTTGCAGACCTCCTAGTCCTATTAATAGCACTGCCAAACAGCGATGTGTTCTTTAAATATATAACTTCACAACTGTTTTATTATTTTGTGGTAAGTTTTTTAGAAGTTTGTTTTTTGAGATAATTTCTATTCTTTATCCGTATTTTCTCGGTGTTTGTTTAGAGCTATCAATAGTAATATACAAAGACAAATCATTGTATTACGCGTAATATAAAAAGACTGGCTTGTATAACATAAAAAAGGATTAGCCGAGAGGTTCATAATATCAATCTGCATTACTTTATTAGTTATAAAGAATGGCATTTTTTGTATATTGAGTATCAATCTTACGAATATTAAGCAGTAATAGGTGTAATACATCAAAGGGAAACGAATAGAAGCATAGGCAATGGGGAATTGGAACTTGGGAACGTCTCAATTTAGTATTTGCATATATCCTTTCATTGCTTTTAAATCGGGAAACTCCCGAAAGTACCACTTCTACCAGCCAGCGTGAGCCATATCAGCATTAAAGAAATTCGTTGGCTCAGATCCAGCGTAAGCTTGTGCAGCAGTCGCCAATGCGACTCTTGACGCTCGCTTTCATACTGAAACCAAAATCCGTCAACAATAATTCATAATGCGTGAATACTCGCTCTCGAGCGAGAAGCAAGCTACGTAATTCGTAATTAAAAGGCGGGTTAGAGTCAGGAGACAACGCACGTCGCTTGAGGAGCAGTCAGAGTCTCTCATCCCCACCTGGTGAGCGTAGCGAGTTGTAGCGTCCGTCAATTATGAATTACGAATTACGAATTACGAATTTTTAATATGCATCCCTTGGAGCCTTCTGTCCTGGAGCTCTTTGCCTTTTGCTATAGGATTTAACTGGTGACGTACAGAACTTAACAATGTGACGTCATTGTTTCTCCCACCCCTTTCAAGGGTGGACTGCCAAAGTGTCCGGAGGTTTTTTTTGTGAGAAATTTAACTCAGAGTGCATCTGGCGTAAGCCAAGTGAACTCTCAGCATCACTCTGTAAAAGACGAGCGCTTACAAATCCAAAAACTAATTAATCTCAGTACTCTCTGGGAGGGCGAAACTACTGCCGGTAGTGATGTCATCCAAGGATTGACTCAGATTCCCAAATGCTTACCCCCTAAATATTTCTATGATGACCGGGGTTCTGTTCTATTTGAGCAAATCTGTGATTTACCCGAATATTATCCAACACGGACGGAAGCCGCAATTCTACGTCAGTATGCCTGTGAGATTGCTCAAATCACAGGTGCTTGTGAATTGGTGGAATTAGGTAGTGGTAGTTCGACAAAAACCCGTCTGTTGCTAGATGCCTACCAAACGAAAGGTTACCCGCTACACTATATGCCGATTGATGTCAGCGCGGGAATTTTAGAAAGCAGTGCTAGGCAGTTACTGGCTGAGTATCCCTCAGTGCGAGTTCACGGTTTAGTGGGTACTTATGAGTTGGCACTGCAACAGTTAAAACCAACTCACTTAGCCAGTCGGATGATTTTTTTCTTAGGCAGTACTATCGGCAATCTCAATCCCCAAGAGTGTGATGCCTTTTTCTCACAAATTACAGCAGCGCTGAACGTTAGTGAATATTTCTTACTTGGGATTGATTTACAAAAACCAAAAACCTTGTTGGAAGCGGCTTACAACGATAGCCAAGGAGTCACCGCCGAATTTAATCTCAATATACTGGAGCATCTGAATCGGCGTTTTGAAGGGAATTTTGACACTCAACAATTTGAGCATTGGGCATTTTACAATGACGAACTCAATCAGATTGAAATGCATTTACGCTGCTTGAAAGCTCACACTGTTCGGTTAGAGACGCTTGGTATCACAGTCGAGTTTGAAGCAGGGGAAACAATGATGACCGAAATTTCCCGGAAGTTCGACTTGGATGTCATGCAACAAGAACTCCAAGCGAACGGTTTACAATTCATTAAAGCTTGGACTGACCCGAAACAGTGGTTTGGTTTAATCCTCTGTCGTCGTTAAACCGCCTATAGCCTGGGAAAGGGGGAAGGTAAGCTAATCGGGAATGGCAAACCTCACCCTTAACAAGAATGGCACTGAATTAAGGATGGTGGGCAGTGCCCACCCTTTGAATTTTCAAGGCTGAACATGAACGACGAATCCCCGTCCTTGCTATGCGAGGACGGGGTGTTCATTAACCTCGGTTTTTGATCAACATGACATCGATAATTTTGATAGCAGTTTCCTCTGGTATCTCCAAAACGGGATAGAGGTGATTTAAAAACTCTTCTTCTTCTTCTGTCACTTCGCCATCTGCTAAGACGATATCAGCGGTTACAGCAAACACTGTTTCTCGCAATTCATGAGGAAGGGAGACTAAAGCGGCAGCCAGTAAAACCTCAGCACCTTGGCGTTGGAGAATACTCAGGAGGCGATCGATCATTTTTTCTGTCACATCTGCCGGATAGCTCCTGAACAGTTGCATTCGAGATAAAGTGATTAGCAGCGCTTGCTCTTCGGCTTCGGCTGCATAACCATCGGCCGCAACTGCAATCAATGCGATCGCCGCAAAAGCCTCCGCTGGCCCTAAGGTGAGTTGGCTTTGTTGACGAGCACCGGCGATTTTATCAAACAGACTCATTTTTCTTGTTCCTCAAGAGGATAGTGATCAACTCCAAGGTGCCGAGGAGGGTTCTTTTAGTCTTTAGGCTCAAATTTCAGTGCCGCAGAGTTGATGCAGTATCGCAAACCCGTTGGCTTTGGCCCATCATTAAACACATGACCTAAATGAGCATCACAAGCTGCACACAATACCTCAGTTCGTCGCATAAACAGGCTATTATCAGCTTCTTCTGCTACCTTCTCGTTTGCGATCGGTTCCCAGAAACTCGGCCACCCTGTTCCAGAATCGTACTTCGTCTGGGAGCTAAATAGCTCACTACCACAACATACACA
This sequence comes from uncultured bacterium, assembly GCA_966675205.1. GTDB lineage: Bacteria > Cyanobacteriota > Cyanobacteriia > Cyanobacteriales > Coleofasciculaceae > JBFLZA01. Next base: position 5,115 of record CBKWLJ010000232.1, on the reverse strand, counting down.
TTTGTAAATACCTGCTTTTTTATTGTTGTGGTATTCGCCAGTGAAAGCTCTTTCTGTTCCTTTCTTTCTAGTAACCTTGAATTGTTCCGGGGTGAGCTGCTCTTTCCACTCTGCTTCAGACTTAGATACCTTGTTAACCATGCGTTGATACTCGTTTTTTAATGTCAGACCAGTGATGCTGCCATAAGTGAATCCACTTATAGCTCGATCCTAAAGCTGACACCGACATGGGCACAGGTGTGGATTACCGCAATCGGGCCCTGATCTGAATACTAACGTCAGGGGCTAGGGGTTAGGAGTCAGAATTCAGGAGTCAGAATTCAGGAGCCAGAATTCTAGTTCCTATCATGCGATCGATGATCTTAACCATTCTCTGAGTTCATCAGCCAACCAGTCGAGTTCTCCGTCAGTCAGTCGTCCTTTCTTAACCAGTTCATATTGCTGCTCTCCTACCCGCATCATTAGCCGCTGGCTAATCCATATATTCTCATTGTTTGGGTTGGTTGTGAGGTATTGTTGGGTAAGTTCCACCTGATAGCTATCCCCTTTAGGTAACGGATGCGATCGCTGCCATCTCAATCCAAACCACTCCCTAATAAAGGAAATTTGCTTTCGGTGAATCCGGATTCTAGTTCTGGCAAATAAAGTATAGAGAATCCAACCTACGCCTAGAGCCGACAAACTTCCCCCAACAAGGAAGAAAGGCAGGGAGCTAGAGTTAAAAACCACCCAAGCCGGTCGTCCCCACACGATTAAATAGGGAATCACCAACGAGAGTACAGCGACATGACTAAAGCCGAATCCTTTAGCTGGAAGTACAATTTCGATAAAATCAGAGGTTTTGGTTAAAACAACGTCGCTATCTGCTGGTTGCCTGGAAATTGGAGTTCTTTGCTTTGGCGATCGAGGGTTGCGGAGAACTTGCAGTGCCTCCCGCGCAGAAGTAAAGCGGCGGTTCAAACTCGGTTCTATCATCCCCTCCAACCAATCCCTAAAAGTGGAATCGAGATTGGTTACCTTCTGAAATTGAAGCCGTCCATCTTTTTGCGGCAGTTCGGTGGGATGTAGACCCGTTATCAGATAAATTAAGGTTGCGCCTAAACTGTAGAAGTCAGATGCAGGGGTAGTACGCCCGCCAAATTGTTCCGGTGGCATATATCCATAGGTTCCCACCACCGTAATGGTTCCCCCTTCTTGGGCAGCAAGGGTCTGAACTGAGCCAAAATCAACTAGATACACTTGACCTACACTATTGCCAGAGCGGTTAGTTAATAAAATATTGCTAGGTTTGATGTCTCGATGAATCACAGGCGGCTGTTGTTCGTGGAGGTAAATCAAGATTTCTAACAAAGCTGTGGCTAATTGCTTAACTTCGGCATCACTAAAGGTACGCCCTGCTTTGAGATGTTGCTCTAGAGTTTTCCCTTCCACATAGCTTTGTACTAGGGCAAATTCCTTATTATTGGGTGAATCTAACTCCAGGTAGTTGAGATAGCGGGGAATTGCCTGATGGGAAAGCGCTTTTAAGGTTTCGGCCTCTCGCTCAAATAGCTTCAGGTGCTGCCATTCAAAGTCACTGCCAAGAGACAGCAGCTTGATCACGACTAAGTCTTGTGTTCGCAAGTCGCGGGCTAGTAGTGTTTGTCGTCCAGTTTGTTTTCCTAGTTGTCGCTGTACTTCGTAGTACTCACCGATTATCCGATTTCCCATTTTTTTCTTAATGTGCACTGACGAAAAAAGGCAGAAGGCAGGAGGCAAAAGGCAAAAGGAAGGGAAGAAGAGATGCAAGCCCTGGGTTTAAAGGCTACGCCAAAAAGAAAAGAGTCAGGACTTACGCATGGATACCACATATAGTAGGGGCGATTCATGAATCGCCCCTACAAATGGCGGTTTAACAGTAAATTTGCGTAAGTCCTGAGAGTTTGTGAGAAGAGGCAATAATTGCCTAGATAAGCAAACATCCTGATTCAATTCCACGTTTTTTCAAGGTGGGTTCATAAAAGCCTTAGGCCTTCCTTCTTCTGCTTTCTGAAGGTTTTCGCTGCCTGGGGAAGGCGATCGCTTGGCTTCTCAATCGGTTCTCCCTTTCGTACCATCGGGCAATTTTTTGGCTGATTAATCCCATGGATAACCCTGCAATCAAGGCTGGCATGACAGAGATGGCAACAGCAACAGTCTTGTATTGGAGGGAATGAGTAAAGTAGTGAGTAGACGCAATAAAGCCGATTAAGCCAGCAATTGTGCCAACTAAGGTGCCGATCGCACCAACCACTTGCCGATGCCGTCGGGGATTTTTGAGCGGGAAGAAGCGCAGACGGGTTACAATCGCGACCAACAATCCGTTACATAATCCCAACGGAATGCTCAACAATCCACCAAAGAATAAACCCAGGTATGTGCCAATCCCTGGAAAAATGGTTGTGCCATAGATTGCCCCGTAGATGACTCCAGCTAGAATTGCCATTCCCGTACTGCGCCAGAGTGCGTTCTCTAGCAACTCAACCGTTGTCACTGAATTCTTCTGATTCCGCGAAAGCGGATGGCTGTATCTTGATGTCTCTTCTAGAGCTAGCAAAGCTAATTCGGCAGAAGCGAAGCGACGATCTAAACTTGGTTCTATCATCTGATTGAGCCAATCAGCAAAAGCAGGACTCAGATTAGCCGCTTGCTCAAATTCAATCCGCATATCTTTTTGCGGTAAGTCGGCAGGATGCGCCTTTGTAACCAAGGTGATTAATGTTGCGCCCAAGCTGTAGAGATCGGATGCAGGAACCGCCCGTCCCCCAAATTGTTCCGGGGGCATGTAACCATAGGTTCCCACTACAGTTACGGTTTTGCCTTCTTGAGTCGCTAGGGTTTGAACCGAACCAAAATCGACGAGATAAACTTGACCAACACTATTACCAGAGCGATTGGTTAACAGGATATTACTGGGCTTGATGTCGCGATGGATCAGGGGCGGCTTTTGCCTATGCAGATAAGTCAGAATTTCTAACAGAGCCTTGGCTAACTGCTTAACTTCGCCCTTACTAAAGGCTCGTCCGGCTTTAAGATGTTCCTCTAGGGACGGTGCTTCAATATAACTTTGCACCAAAGCGAATCCTTTGCCGTTGGGTGTATCGAGTTCAAAGGAATCGAGATAGCGGGGGAGGGCCGGATGAGAGAGGGATTGGAGAGTTTGGGCCTCGCGCTCAAATAGCTTCAAGTCATCCCAGTTAAAGTCACTGCTAAAGGTTAGCAGTTTGATAACTACCAATTCTTGAGTTTCCAAGTCACGCGCCAGCAGTGTTTGCCGTCCAGCTTTCTTGCCGAGGCGCTGTTGAATTTCATAGCGATCGCGCAGTATCTCTTTGGGAGAATCGCCCAAGCCAAGATTAGCCATACATTGGTGCTAGTTTGTGCCGACTTTAATGGATCTACGCTGGTGCGATCGCCGATTTCGGAACAACTTGACTCGTATTCTCAAAAGAACTTTGCCCAATAGATGAGCATAATTAACTATAAGGTTGGCATTGCCTCCCTGGAACTTACCCTCCACTACACTTGAAAACGGCTATATCAATTTCTTAATGTGTAATATTTTGTATTATTTTTTACAGAGATTAATTTTTTAACCTCTATTATGAGAAACCTTTATATATAATAGATTTAAAGCGTCATCAAGAAAAATTAAAAGCTTCACCGAAACGATTCCCGAAACAGAGACTCTAGTGCAATAAAGCTCCAAGAAAGAAGGCAGAAGGCAGAAGGCGGAAAGCTTTTACAGACAGCTTTTTAACCTTTTTGAGCTGGGTACTCATTTTTGCCGCACTGCACTAAGTATTAATTCATTCAAAATCCAGGGTTATAAATATGAGCCAAGTATCCAATGGGTTTTCCTTTGGAATGGTCGAGCATCCGGCTGCGCCAAATCAAGTTTTGTCTCTAGTTAATCAGAGAATCGATCAACAAATTGAAGCACAGGAACTGCTCAATACTCAACAATTCTTCCAATCTCAGTTCGGAATAGCTTCAAAAGCATTTGTGACTACCCCATTAAAATTAGGTACAAATTTTAAGGTTCAGTCCGATGGATTATTAATTGATATATTTCCCAATGAAAATCCTGGGAATATCCAAAATTGGGTGGAAGTTAGAGGCAACGAAAACGCCCCTTTTGATTGGCATGGGTATCAAGAAGATTGGTTGGCCGTGTTGCAAGGTTCGATTCAGATTGAAGTGATCGAACTTCCTGAAATCAGTCTCGAAAGTGTTTACGAGGACATAATTAGATTAAAGTCGGAAAACAAATTAATTACCCTTGCCGACCTACGAGCTACCAAAAACAGAACGTACCAAGAGCTGAAGCAAGCTGGTTTGACTCGTATTATCGAAATTTCTGCCCCTTCAAACTTAGATGTAAAAAACATCCCCATCTTGGTTATTCCCAGAGGAGTATTCCATGCCGATTTGACACCAGAATCCTGTCCATTACTCAACTTGGGAAAAACGTTCCCAGGAAAAAGTGAGTATTTAAAGCTCGACTATGAAACCTTTGCCAGGTAAGCTTTTCCAGCTTTAATTTGCGTATTTAGACGGGCTTTTCAGCCCGTTTTACAAGAGTTTTATTACTCAGGATTGAGTAAACTAAATGTGGAATAGCTTAACTGAGATCTCATCTGAAAATAAAGCAGAAGGCAAAAGGCAAAGGGCAGAAGGGATAAGAATTTTCCTACTTTGTTGTGGGCAATCGCCCGTGGGGGACTGTCTTGAAAGGCTCCAAGGCAAAAGGAAAGAAAAAGCTTTCATTGTTTGCTGTGAGTGATAAGTCATGGGGAGTCTTGCACCTGGCGGTTGAAACCGCTGAGTTCAGGGACGCGGGGACGCGGGGAGGGGGAGACACGGGGACAGAAATTGGACGAGGATTGAGACCCCGCCCAATTCCAGGCGTCCCATTCAAAGAATGGGACGAGGCTTCAAACCCTTGGACATTCACGCCCTTGGGCGTCTCATGGCTCGCGTCGCACGTCTCACGGGAACTCTCCGCGTCCCCGTGTCTCCGTGTCTCCGCGTCTTCTTCAGTGAGTAAGCGATCGCTCGCTCATCCACTCTGTTCGCACTGAGGATTTGAAAAAC
>CBKWLJ010000231.1:0-14238 GCA_966675205.1 uncultured bacterium | reverse complement strand
CGACCTTTTACTGCAAATTTTTCTACAAATTTGTAGTATTTAGAATGTAAATTGCTTTCAGCAATGTAAGTAATATTCTGAGGGTTGGTAGTTTTTTCAAAGCCTTGCCTGTTTCGCTCATGAGTTACAAGAGTGACATTGGCAATTTCATTAATTTTCTCAAAGAATTTATAACCGACTAGAGGCACAGATTGCCAAGTAGGATTACATTGCTCGACAATCATCAAAACTTTCATCTTTTCTTTTTTCATGATTTTCTATTTTAGGTTTGACAGATTCAGTGTTTACTACTAGGTTAGTGAAGAAGAGACACCCAAAAAATCGCGCTCGTTCTATAGGACTCACGCGTTCATTCAAGAGGTTGTGTTGGTCAAATGTTAGGGATTACTCTTGTTCAATAGATAATCTTGGTAGTTATGCAATTAATAATGGAGGTTAATCACAATTTCAATTCTACGATTCAGTTTGTGATATTCCAATTTTGATATAGCAAACCCTGGGCAGTAAATCTTAAGTCTTCCTGCCTCCAATCAAGAATCAATAAAATAGAGAAAGGTAGAGCTATATTAATCTCATCAATACTTTTTTATAAACTATGATTAGATTAATTTCTTGGTAGTTCCTGAAAAACCTTTCTGTAGTCTGATACTAACACTTTTTTTAAAAAAGCAACTGTAATAATCGTTTTTTGTGAATCCGGATAAATCTGCCAAAAGCTTGTAAAGATAGTTACACCAACTGTATAAATGGCTACACTTTGTCGTAAATAAAATCTTTTTAAGCCGCTAAATCTAGTAAATAAAATACTGTTAAATAGCCTAAACCTTAGCCTTTAAGGATTTAAAGTCTGATTTTTTGAATGTTGATTATCAACTTTGTAATATTCCGGAATACTGATTATCAAGTTTGTAATAAATATGATTAAATTGATAGCAATTTCACAGACAAAATTATGCAATCACAAGAAAATTTGGATTTGTCAGCACTAGAGGAAAACATTTTAACTGTGCTGGACTACCATCAACTTTACGGTTTGCAGCTCATCAAAGCTATAGAGCAGGCTAGCGGTGGCAAGCGCAAGCTAGGAATTGGTTCACTTTACCCGACGCTCCATAGGCTAGAAAAAAAAGGATTTGTTAGATCAAAATGGGGGGATGATTATCCTAAAATGCGAGGTGGAGCGCGGCGGAAATACTACGAAATTACAGGTTTAGGTCGCCAGGTACTCCGAGAAACTCAACAAACTCGTGTTAACCTTGCAGCATGGCAACCTCCATTTGAGGAGAATTCAGGTTTGAAGGTTGAAGGTTGAAGAATTGAAGGTATGAAGGTTGTTCGGCGCAGCCGTTCGGTGAAGGGTAGGTTTGATGGTTGTTTGCAATAGCGAGGTAGGAGTTCTACTTGGTAGCGACGCTCTTGAGCGTCGGCGTAAGCCAGTGAATGGGTTCTCGTCCACTAGGCCTAGGTTAGGAATTTTCATTATGAGCGTTGTGAGCGCAAAATGATCAGGTAATTTGCAAGCACAGATCTGCTGAATGGTAGGCAGATGTTTGCGATCGCTAATTCATTTGAACACAGTTATTGATTTGATTCAGTATTGAATTTATATATTTAAATTTATTTACATCGATTTCAGCTCAGTAAAGGCTGAACCTTCCTCTACAATTAAATAAATAACAAGGTAGTGTGCGGGTCAGGACTACCAGTTTACAAGCGCCAAAGGACGAGGAAATCTCAGCCCACCTCAGTAGCTCGGTGAAATCACTTCTCATAATATTAAGAATAATGAATAACAAAGAAACGAAAAAATCAGGTTTATCTTTCTCATTCTTCATTCAGAGTTGATTTACACCGACCTACCAATCCATCAAGAAGTTAACTGAGTGGCAACCCCTGTAGGAACTAGGTCAATGCAGAAGCGTTCAGACACTATATATGCAAATCTGTTCTGGTTAATTTCCGGGCTTCTGGTTTGGCTGTTGCTCGTGCCTCTAGTATTAGTGAGTTTGCCAGTTATCCTCCTTCAAGGATTAAAACAGTTAGTTTTCGACCTATCTCAGCAAAATCTAGTCCCAACACCAAGAAATTCACCAACAAACCTTGATAGTCAGCTAAACCCCGAAATTAAGCCGCTTTTAACCTCAGTATTGATCAAAGTTTTAATTGAGGTGCCTGCCTTTTTAGCATCAGTCATCTCTTTACAGCCAAAACGAGTTTTAACAACAGAGTACGCACCGACCCAAAAACTTGGGTCACAAGTAACAGACTCGATAGAGCTACCGACTGAGGAATAGCACAGTTTATAGCTGTTTCCGGTGAGAGTGCTTCCTCGTTTTTGCCGATAATGTTACATTCCGGCATTACAAGTTAGGCACCCATGTGTTCAAGCTCACAACAAAAAAATGAAAAACTCCCTCTCCTGACTCCTGACTCCTGACTCCTGACTCCTGACTCCTAACTCCTAACTCCTAACTCCTGACTCCTAACTCCTATGTTCAGATTAGCGATCGCCTATTCTATCCGACATTAATATCCCTGGCGTTGAAGTGAATGTATAACCTTATGATTCACAACGCCATCTCACCCAATGAATCTCATCCGCTTGCTCCTGCGTACTTCCCGTTTCACGGTCTTTTTCATCATCATTACGGGATTGTTGAGTGGGGGGGCCAGAGTGCAACTGATTGCCCTCATCAACACCATCGTCAACACCACTGACACCCCAACATCAACGACAATCTTAGGGTTTGGTTTACTGTTGCTCATTATTCTACTAACTGGCGTTGCCTCACAAATGCTGTTAGTAGGTTTAGCACAGGGAGCAATTTTCAAACTGCGGCTGCTAATGAGTCGTCGTATTCTCGCTTGTCCTCTTCGTCAACTCGAAGAAATCGGCACTCATCGACTTTTAACCACCCTTACCGAAGATATTGAATCTCTTTCCGGCACTTTCGCCATTTTGCCCTTTCTGTTCATTGACCTTGCGGTTTTAATCGGCTGCTTGATTTACCTCGGTTATCTCTCTTGGGTGATGTTTTTGATTTTACTGGGCTTTATGTACCTGGCCGTCTTTAGCTACCAGCAGCTTGCCAAGAAAGCCCAACGCTTCCGCCAAGCGGCCCGCCAAGAACGTGACGAATTATTCAACCACTTCCGCGCCCTCACGGAAGGCAGTAAAGAACTCAAACTCAACGCTGTACGCCAGAGTGCTTTTCTCTCTCAAGACCTTGAAGTTACTGCTGCTACTGCCCGATACCAAGAAATGATTGGGCTAAATATCTTTGCTGTTTGTGTGGGTTGGGGGCAACTGCTGTTTTTCGTTTTGATTGGTTTATTACTGTTTACTTTACCGAATTGGGGAAGCGATCGCACCCTGTTAACCAGCTACATCATCACCATCATCTATATGTTGTGGCCCTTAGAAAATATTACGCGGCGACTTCCCCATATTAGCCAAGCCAACATTGCCCTAAAACGAATTGAGTCTCTTGGCTTGATGTTAGCGGTTCAAGTTGCTGAAGAACACTTCATTCCCCACCCAACCTCAAAGAACTGTGAAACAAGTTTGGAACTCGTTGGTGTCACCCATGCGTATCGAGGAGAACAAGAAACAAATGGCTTTACCCTTGGCCCAATTAACCTAACCTTTCATCCCGGAGAACTTATTTTCATCGTCGGAGGCAATGGCAGTGGGAAATCAACCCTCGCCAAACTGATAACGGGCCTTTACCTCCCCGAAAGCGGCGAAATTCGCCTCAATGGCATATCCATCAACGATGATAACCAGGAATGGTATCGCCAGCACTTTTCTGCTGTATTTTCCGACTTCTATCTGTTTGGGCGTCTAATCGGTATTACTGATACAGCAGACTTCCAAGCACAAAACTATCTCAAGCAACTCCAGCTAGACCACAAAGTTCAGATTCAACAGGGGAAATTTTCTACCACTGCCCTCTCTCAAGGACAGCGCAAACGCCTTGCGCTTCTGTGTGCCTGTCTCGAAGACCGACCCATTTATCTATTTGATGAATGGGCAGCAGACCAAGACCCGTACTTCAAGCAAGTTTTCTACACACAAATTCTGCCTGAGTTAAAGCACAGAGGCAAGACTGTAATCATCATCACTCATGACGACCACTATTTTTACATCGCTGACCAAATCGTAAAGCTGAACTACGGTCAGTTAGAGTATCAACAGTCAACCGCTATGGCAGTTGGGAGAAAAGTCGAATGAGCAGGGGAGCCGAAAACAGTAGGATAATATCGATCGCTGTGATCGCCACAAATCGAAGTTGTTTAGAGTTCATGGGGTCGTCTCCTCTACACCGATCATCTGTTGATGATTGAAAAATACTACGAGCAAAGGAAATTCAGCTTCAGCCATTTAGATCGCTCAATCCTGTGATTTGAGACAATAATTTGTGCGATCGCTTTCACAAAAGTAATCCTGAGTTCAAGCAAATCAGTAGGGTGACTGTTTTCGTCGTAAATGTTACAAATTGTATCTTGAGTGCGATCGCATTTTTGCTACTCTGACCGTACAAAAAGGCTTTAGTTTATCTGCGATCGCCTAAAAACCTCAAGACGTTCTTCACGATGAAGAACGTCTTGTTTCGTACACATGACTAATTCCAAATGGATTCAAGATTTTATAGAGTAAAGCACTTCTAAAGAAGAAGTGAAAAGCTTCTGGTTAATTTTAGAAGCTTTTTTCAATTAGCTGAGTGAAGCATTACTGCGGTCATAGCTGGAGCGGAAGCTAGGATGTGGCTTGCCTTGAACATGGTTCCAGTATTCAGCAGCGTCGATGTCCATACCCACTTCAGCAGCAGCACGACCGAGCATGGATTGTTGACGATTTTTGATGATGTGATGATGACGCATCATCAAAGCGCGGGCTTGTTCTTGAGTAGACATAACGAGATTCTCCGATTGCTTTCTTTTTTTTTCTTGACACTTATAACTATATCACGAAAATTCTGTAGTCAATGATACAAAATTAGATCGATTACAAAAATTTACATTGATTTTTTATATACACAAGTAGGGTCTAATCGCAAGTCCCTACGATCAGGTAGCGCAAAAACTCCGAAATCCTCGGTTTAGCAAGGGTTAACCGGATAATACCGAACAGAACATGGCTCATTCCGTTCTATACCTTGATGAAAGAATTTAATAGAAGTATATAAATTGCAATCTAGTTAAACCTAAAACTACAGATGCTAAAGCTACAAATGACCGAAGTTTGGAATCTACCCTTGTAGCTCACCAGCATTTGGTATTATCTCTCCATCCCCTCAGAGGTAGACAAAAGCATAAACCAGGAGTCTCCAGCAGGTTGAAAGATGAAAGTTCTCCACGGCACTTGGATTCCCTCCACCGAAACGATATTTATCCAAACAGGCGCTTTTTACTTGTGGGTAGAAACATCCTTAGAAAAGAAAAGAAGAACTCAGGCTGAAACTATCCATCCTAGACATTTAACTCAAGAGGATTTAGCTACCTTTCTCGTCCAAGACTTAGGCATTCCTGAAACCGCCTCAACTCCCATTCAAAATAACATTTCTTCCAAATATTTTCTGCTGCCGACGCTTGAACATCAACCTCTCCCTTCTCTAGAAATGACCCGATATCTTGAAGGAGAGACTCCTGAAGAAATAGACTGGAAAGTGTGGAAGATTGATTGCTATCAAGTTACTCGAACTGTTCAAGCTAGTTCTCTTAAGCCTTCTTCAGTCATACCCGTTATTCAACTCCTTAACGACCTTCATTTTCTAGCTCTCTACAACTCCTCTGAACTGCAATTCGGTTCAGATCTTCTTTTTTGGTATCACTATACTCAATTTTTTAAGCAAATTATCTTTAAAGACCAATATATTCCAGCCCTCAAATATCGAGAACTATCTTCTCCTCAAGGCTCTAAAGGCAAACGCAGGCAACCCCCTCATCGGTTTGAAATTTATCCGGCTTGGCAAATCATTTCTGAACAATATGAGTCAAAAATTCGTGAATATGTCGATTGTATGCCTCTTGCCTGTGTTTCTGGCTTAGAAACTAAAAGCGATGTTATTCAAGTTTACGATAAAGAAACGTTATTACGTCATTTTTCTGAATATCTGCTCACGGAAATAGTGACTAAAACAGCCTTTCCCGCCAGCTTTGATAAAAAGATTATCAACTCTTTTCTCTACAATTGTGTTTATCCTCCCCAGTCTCAACTTGCCTGGATCAGTCAGATTACTCTAGAAGACTATAAGCAATGGACAACTTGGAGGCAAAAATTAGTTGGCGCTCAAGAGGCGGCTGCCTTCCACCTTTGTTTTCAGCTCCAATCGGCTCCATCTGATGCACCGGATAATTGGCAAATCAATTTTCAAGTCTCTTCAAAAAAAGACCCTTCTTTGAAGCTGGAATTAGAAGAGTATTGGCGTCTCAATCCAAAAAGTAAAAAGTCCATACAAGAACAATTTGGTGCAGCATTTGAGAAAGATTTACTGTTAAATCTTGGCTATGCAGCCCGGATGTATCCGAAAATTTGGGAAGGACTCGAAACAACTCAACCTATAGGCTTTCAACTCACTCTACAAGATGCCTTTGAATTTCTCAAAGAAAGAGCCTGGATTTTGGAAGATGCGGGTTACAAAGTTATTGTTCCTGCTTGGTGGACACCAGAAGGTCGTCAACGGGCTAAAATTCGCCTCAAGGCTTCCTCTAAGAAATCATCAACCGCTCAGGGTAAAAAGAAAGGATACTTCAGCCTTGATACGATTATTCAATATCAATACGAACTCTCCTTAGGGGGGCAACCGATTACAGAAGGGGAATGGCAGCAGTTGGTGAATGCCAAAACTCCACTCGTGCAATTTCGGGGCCAATGGGTAGAGTTAGACCAAGACAAAATGCAGCAAATGTTGGAATTCTGGCAATCTCACCATCAAGAAATGCCCGAAATGACGCTGCTGGATTTGATGAAAAAAGCCACAGAAGCCGAAGACGAAATTGAGGTCGAACATGACGACGTGTTAGCAGAGATGATGGCTAAGCTACAAGATAAAAGCCGACTGGAACCCATTGAAAATCCCCCTCAGTTACAAGGCAAACTCAGAGAATATCAAAAACGCGGTGTTTCTTGGCTGCAATATTTGGAAAATTTGGGTTTAAATGGTTGTCTTGCTGATGATATGGGTCTTGGTAAATCGATTCAGGTTATTGCTCAATTGATTAATGAAAAGGAATCAAGGCAAGAAGTTCTTCCAACTTTGTTAATTGCACCCACTTCTGTAATTGGAAATTGGCAAAAAGAAATTGAAAAATTTGCCCCTCATCTCCAAACTTTAGTCCATCACGGGAGTAACCGTATCAAAGATGAGAAAGAATTTATTCAGACTAGCTCCAAGTACGATATCATCATCACCTCATTTACCTTGGCGCGAAAAGATGAAAAGCTGTTGAAAAGTGTCATATGGCAGCGCATTGTCCTCGATGAAGCCCAAAATATCAAAAATCCCCAAGCCGCACAAACTAAAGCGATTTTAAAATTACCTGCAAAGCACCGCCTGGCTTTAACGGGAACACCTGTAGAAAATCGATTATTAGATTTATGGTCGATTTTCAACTTTCTCAATCCAGGTTACTTAGGGAAGGAAGCGCAATTTCGCAAGTCTTTTGAAATTCCGATTCAAAAAGATAATGACAAAGTGAAATCAACGACCTTAAAGAAGTTGGTGGAACCGTTTATTCTGCGTCGTGTGAAGACTGATAAGCAGGTGATTAAAGATTTACCGGATAAGGTTGAACACAAACAGTATTGCAACCTGACAAAAGAACAAGCTTCCTTGTATGAGGCGGTGGTTAAAGATGTGGAACGGCAACTGGAGGAAGCTGAAGGGATACAACGCAAGGGATTAATTTTATCGACCTTGATGAAGCTCAAGCAAGTGTGCAATCATCCGGCACAGTTTTTACAGGATAGCAGTGAGTTTACACCAGAGCGATCGCATAAACTCGAACGCCTTGCGGAAATGATAGAAGAGGTGAATGCCGAAGGGGAAAGCTTGTTGATTTTCACCCAGTTTACTGAAATTGGCAGCAACCTGGAGAGATACCTGAAACATATTTTACATTACAACACCTATTACCTCCATGGAGGCACCAATCGCAACAAACGGGAAAAAATGATTGCTGAGTTTCAAGACTCAGAGACTGAACCTTCTGTATTTATCCTTTCTCTAAAAGCGGGGGGTGTGGGGATTACGTTAACTAAGGCAAATCATGTTTTTCATTTCGACCGTTGGTGGAATCCTGCGGTAGAAGACCAAGCCACAGATAGAGCATTCCGAATTGGTCAGAAGAAAAATATTTTTGTCCATAAATTTGTGACGTTAGGAACTTTGGAAGAACGTATTGACCAGATGATTGAAGATAAGAAAAGACTCTCATCAGCAATCATCGGTACGGATGAGTCTTGGTTGACTGAACTAGATAATGAAAGTTTTAAACAGTTAATTGCTTTGAATAAAATGGCAATTATAGAGTAATAATTAAAAAAAAAGCTCATAATGAAGGGGAATTAACAGTAGTACTCTGCGAATATCATGTATATTTTACCAACCCATCTATCAATACCCCTTTTTTAATATAGATAGGTTATTTTTTCTACAAAGCATATGAGCAAGCCAAATCAACTTCGTTATCATCAAGAAGTATTCAACTTCCTTAATTCCAAGCCTACTATCTCCTCATCTGCACTACAGGTAATTGAGAAGCGAGAGACAGCGTGTGGGATTACTTTCCCGCTTGCAGTCAAAGAGTGGTATTCAATTGAAGGAGCTATCAAGCTTTTTGAAGAAAATACTGAACACTACCTAACACCTCTAGAAGAGTTAGGCAATTCAGAAGAAATCTTTCACGGGTACCTAACTGTTGCCGTTGAAAATCAAGGAGTTGTAGTTTGGTCCGTTCGCCTCGATGGCTCGGACGATCCTCCTGTCATTGATATCCCTTATGGAGATGAAGATTTATCCAAGGTAGATTGGGATTTTATATCAGAAAAATTTTCTACTTTTATCTTTAACATGATATGTGCAGATAATGTATTTTCCTAAACAAGTAAGGAGAAGTATGGGATTAATTCCAAGAGTCTTTTTCTGTCGCGTTTGCCTCTTTCATTAACTCTCAATTTAGCTCATTAACTTTCAATTGCCTAAATTCTGAACGCCTAAAACAATGACACAATTTAGCAGAACTTGGTGGGGAAAACGATTTATTGCAGCATTGGAAGCCTTTACTGACTCAGCCCGATTAGGGCGCGGTCGATCTTATGCTAGTGGAGGCAAAATTAACGAATATCGCATCAATCAGGGGAAAATTACAGCCAAAGTGAGAGGTTCAGTTAATCCCTATTTTGGTGTTTATAAAGAACCTTTATACAACATAACGATTGAAATAAAACCGATATCAGCATCAGATTGGTCAAAAGCGATCGCAAACATTTCCTCGAAGGCGAGTTTTGTCTCAAAACTGCTGATGAACGAGGTACCCGACAAGATTGAAGAGGCTTTTGCTGAGTTAAATCTACATCTATTGCCCAATAGCCGTAAGGATTTTACAACGAAATGTTCCTGCCCCGACTATTCCAATCCTTGCAAACATATTGCTGGTGTTTATTACTTGGTTGCTTCCGAATTAGACTCAAACCCGTTTTTGCTCTTTGAACTCAGAGGCTTAGAACGAGAAAAACTCTTGCAAGAGTTAGCAAAATCCCCGCTGGGTCAAGTTCTTTCCTCGGCAATGGATACGGAAGAGATGCCTCTCGAATCGGCTGCCTCTTACTATACTCAACCTGAAAAGGTATCTGTCCCAGAATCGGTGAACTTGAAAGAATTTTGGTTGGGTAAAAAGCGATTGCCGTCAACGATTGAAGCAGTCTCCCCAGCCAGTATTCCAGCAATTTTGATCAAAAAGGCGGGGGATTATCCATCCTTCTGGAAGAAGGATATTTCTTTTATTGAGGTGATGGAGGAGCTGTATCAGCGAGTGAGAACGAAAAATAAAGGGGTGATGTAATAGCTGTCGTGCTTATCAACTACATACGGTGGGGAGGGGGGAAAGAGAAGAGGGACAAAGCAGAGCAATCAAGCTTTCGTTGTTTTGCCTCACTCGATCAAGTGCCGAATATAGGAGTAATAGCTTACTATTGGGACAGAAATTTTTATAATTTTCCCTTCGTCTCAAATACCAGAGGCAGCTATAACGATGTCTTCAAAAGAAAAGAAGAAGAAAAAGAACTTCGCTAGCTTCAGTTATAAAGAAGCCTTTAAACAACTGAACGTTACCGAATTATTTCCTTGGGAGATTGAAGCGTCTCCCATTAAACCCAGTTCGTTTTTTCATGAACGAATGGAAAGGCTTCAATGCTTTGATTTGCAAAATTATGAAGAGTCCAAAAAACTCATTATTGATGCTCTTTGCGAAGAAGCAATTCAACCCTATAAGCGCTTAAAAATTTGGAAAGGAGCTGCTTTATCTTCCGATGTAACGAATGGTAATGTTGATTATTTGATTGCCGAACGCAAACGTTATCTCGAAGCCCCATTCTTATGTATTGTTGAAGCCAAAAAAGATGACTTTGAGCAAGGGTTAGCTCAGTGTTTAGTAGAAATGCAGGCTTGCCAGTGGCAAAATCGAAATTTGGGTAAAAATATTGATATTTTAGGAATTGTTACCAATGGTGATGGCTGGAGGTTTTATAAACTCACTACTCAAGGTAGTGTGTACGAAACCTTGCTTTATGGAATTGCCCATATCGAAGAAATTTTAGGCTTGCTCCGCTATATCTTTCAGCAATGCGAGGAGAATTTACAGAGGTTTGCAACTCAATTCTAAACTTTGGCTGGTATTCCAGGCTGTATGGAAACACTCGTAAGGCATTCGCTGGGCACAGTGCCAAAGCAGCTTGTAGCACTCTTGAATTTGAGGAGAGCGATCGCACGGTTCAATAGCTATGCTGTAACCTTTTAAGGTGGAGACAACGACGGCTAACTGCTCATCAAGCAAAATATCTTTAAGGTTTTCGATCGCCTGTTTGCAAAGTGCTGGAGATAACTGAGACTCAAGCAGGGCTAGTAACACTTGCATGGCACGAGGATGTCCGGGACACAATTTGCCCAATTGAGCCGCAAGTCGTTGCTGAGTTGTAGCATCCTGAGCTAATGTCAAGCGTTCTTCTAGAGATGCGATCGCTTTAGCGATATGTTGGGGAGAAGGTTGTTGTTTGGCTTTGTGTCGTCGTGATGAGTGCGTTTTTCCCTTCTTAGCTGGGATGACGGGATGTGCCAAGGGATGATTAGGCGCAATCTGGGTTAGATTCTTGGCAGCTTGTCGTTGTAGCATAGGGTCAGCCGCTGACTCAATGATTTGCACCAAGGTAGCGATCGCAACGGGATGATTCGGAGCAATTTTTCCTAAACTAAAGGCAGCCTTGCGACGCAGGACATCTTGTTGAGTGGATTCAATCAAGTGAGTGAGTTTGGTGATTGCAACCGGATTACCAGGCTCTATTTTTCCCAACGACTCACTGATTTGGAGTTGAAGAGACGGATTGTGGATAGTATCAAGCAACTTAATTAAAGCAGCGATCGCAACGGGATGAGCAGGTGAAAACGTTTTCCCCAAACTGTAAGCGGCATTCCAACAGGCAAAGGGATGCTGCACCGATTGCACAAACTGTTCTAAGGCTGCGATCGCACATTGGCGATCAGTTTGACATAATGCCACACTCGCTGCTTCTTGAACTACAGCAGGGTAGAACTGCCAACGTCGGGATTGCTCGTTGTGAGTACCAAAGCGCCAGCGAATCACTTGCTGTATGATTGCTTCGGATTGCGGGTACTCCGGAAACTCCGCTAGTCCTGCTGCGGCTAGGAAGTAGGCTTGATAGCGATAAAATCCCCCACAATTATCCTCAAACTCAGTCAATGCCTGAATAAATTCTGCTTTTTCAATAGATGGCACATCAGCGCGTCCTAGCCATAAAAGAATGACTTCCCGCCATTGCGGCAAAAAGATTGGGGGAGATGGTAAGGATACTTCACCCTCTGTAGTTTGGGGAAAGAAGAAACGCCAGTCAGAAATGGCTTGTGCTGCAAAATATTCCTGAAATGTAGGGTGGTAGAACGCATAAATCTTCTCACCCGATGTGGCAGAAATCCCAACTTGATTGAGCCAACCCAATTGCAAGGCAAGGGGCAATAACTCGATCGCTTGCGCTCCAAACGCTGTATAGACAAAGGATTGGCGCAAGCGAAACCTCGTCTCTTCCTGAGAAATCGCTTGTAAAGCCAGCGTACCTAATGCCTGATTTAATTGCTGGCGTTGCACAAGGGAAGTGGGAAATCGGTCTTGTTTCCACTCATAAATTGTTTCAACAAACTGTTGATAAAGCGTCGCTTTTGTGGTTGGCAAATTTCCCTGTGTCAGCGACCAAGAGCGACAAAGTAAGGCAAGACGCAAAGGATTTTTGACAGTATCTTTAATGCGCTTGCGTTCCGGTTTATCGAGTTCTACCCGTAGGCGATCGCCCCATGTAGGATTGGGTTGAAACCACCGCTCAATGAATTGTCCCACTTGATCGGACGTGGCAGCATCGCCATAACTGAAGGTCAAATTACGATAAGTAGTAAACGTTTCTAAAGCATTTCTTCCCCCATCCCACACATTCAGCCGACAGGTGAGAATGATATGAGCATCCGCAATCCACCCCCGCAGTTGACGAGCGATTGCTGAGAGTGCCGTACTGGCATCCAGCGCCATCTCATCAACGGCATCAAGCAACAGCCAAACGCGCCCTTGATTGAATTGCTCTCCTAACTCCGCTTGCAGTTCGGCGGATACACTCACTTTCCGCGTTGCAGCTTTGAGCCAGTTTTGCAGTAGATACTCCTCCAACGTTTCATCCTGCAAATCCGCTAAGGAAATCCAAATGGGTAGTACTTTCTGTTCCAGAAGCCAACAAGCAACTTTTTGCAGCAGTGTTGTTTTCCCTGAACCTGGTTCACCGACAATGGCAATGCGTTTTTGCACTTCTTCGTGTTGCAGATAAGTCAAAAACTGGTCAAGTGCATAAACTTGGCTAGCATCAACTTCTTCTGATTCATAAAGTCTCGACCCCTTATCCGGAGCAATATCGCTCTCCCGCCTATCCTGCTGTTTGCGTTCCACCAATCCTAGCGGCACATAAACCTCATCCAAATCAAACACCACCCCATCCCCAACCGTTAGGGGATTAGTGGTTAATCGTTGGTAGTGTTGCGCCTGCAAACTGTCGCGACAAAGCTGCCACCAAAAGTCGTCGGCTTGACGTTCCTCTAATTCCTCAGTAGCTGGAGCAACTTGCTTTGACTTTTGAGGACGACGACGCTCCCACTCTTCATCGAGGCGTTGCAAATTCGCTGTGCGATCGCTTCTTTTGTACCAAAGCTTGAGGGTAAAGTGCCAGATTTCCGAGCCACTTCGGTTGGGGCGATTATCCTCCAAAATCTCCAAAAAATCAGCTAAACGTCTAAGCGCTTCCTTAATATGTTCTCCTGTCAAAGTTTCGCCCGTTAACTGAGACAACGCTTCCAAAAACCGCACCTTCGTGCGAATCACCAACCGTTGCTCGCTCTGCCAATGAGTTTGAATCTGCTTTCGCAGCCAATCCAACTGAGCCTCATCTTCAGTAGCGATCGCATCATTGGCAAAATCCAACAGCGCCATCAGTAGCAGCTTCGTTCGTTTCTTCGCTTCGGGGCCGTAATTCGGGCGTGGCATGGGGAGTGGGAGAGTGGGGGAGCTGAGGAAGCTAGGGAGGCTGGGGGAGAAATATCGCTCTCATTGCAAGGGGGATTATAAAAGCGAATTTGGTATCACAGGTTTTTTCATTCAAACCCTAAAGGAGGTGTAGTCATAAGGACGATTTTTCCGTTACCAAGTTGAGGGAATCCCCTGGGTTAAGTCATTCCCCTAGCACTCAAGTACAGGCTGTGAAAGCATTCTAGCCTTTATCCGGCTAATTCGCCTGAGGGCAGGTGCGGCTTCTACCTTAGAGTCATCACAGAAAACAACAACGCAGGAAACAGAATCAATGAAAACAAACACAAGCTAAAAATTGCGATGAGTCATAGCATTTTGGATTTTGGATGCGAGGATTTTGGATTTTAGAACTCTTAGTTAGTCGTTTGGAAAACACAGCCAATACAT
>CBKWLJ010000230.1:0-14277 GCA_966675205.1 uncultured bacterium | reverse complement strand
CTTTGCCAACACCGATCGCAAACTTTGCCCCCCAGATACCCCCGTAAAGATTGCCTCAATATCCTTGTCATCATTCAACAACGCTGTAATCCGAGTCCCAACCTGGGACATGACTTCGTTATCAATCCCCGAAGGACGCTGATCGACAACCAGTAAGGTAACGAAGTATTTACGCATCTCACGGGCAATAATCCCGAAGATCGTCTGGCGGACTGTAGCCGAATCAAGGAAACGGTGCGCTTCTTCGATGGTAATCACCAGTGGGTGGGGGCGATCGCTGGGATTTTTCGTCTGTAAAAACTTCTCCGCCTTTTGCACATAACTTCCATGAATGCGGCGACTAATTACATTAGTTGCCAACATATAAGACAGCATATTGGACTGAGAACCGAACTCAATCACCACATGCTTACCTGCATCAAGTGACTGCAAAATCTGGCCGACATAATTGTGAGGGGAAGCGCTACGCATATACTTCAACTCATCTAGACGTAGCAGTTTACGCTGCAATGCCATGATGGAAGACTTGTTTCCTCGCTTCTCATCACAGAACATTTGGATATCTTCATTCGTCATATTGAGCAATTGCGTAATCCAAGATTTGCCAAACTCGTTGCGGAGGATAATGGCATTTTCTAGACTCGCTTCAGACAGGTTGAGTTCTTGACGCACCAGCATGATATCTTCAACTTCAATTTGGTCGTAGCTGAGATACAGTTCTTGGGCGTCGCGTACTCCTCGGCGTCGGGTAGATTCGGGATCGAGGGTGTAAATCTGGACTTGTCCCGGAAATAGCTGCCGCAATCCTTTAACCGTACTGAATTGCTTACCTTCGGAAACAGCTTCCCAACCATATTCCGAATGCATATCAAAAATCAGGTTAACTGCCGCTTGTCTGCGGATAATTCCCGATAGCAGTAACCGAGTCAGGAAGGATTTACCCGTACCGGATTTGCCAAAGACACCGTTGCTACGTTCGACAAATCGATCCAAGTCAATGCATACTGGGACATTCATGTCAAGCGGTTGACCGATCGCAAAATTCCTTCTGTTAGGGTCGTCTTCCCAACCAAAAACCGCTCGGAAATCCCGTTCACTGGCATCATACACCTGAGAGAAGTGGCTGGGGATTGTTTTAACAGGAAGTAACTCCATGCTTTCGCTACTTTGCGCTTGCAGGGAAGCTAAGGAACTATTCCCATTGAGATCAACGCCTTTTTGCTTTGTGCTTAACTCGTGTGGCGTAAACATCAACATCGGTGTCAGATTCACCGTACCAAACGTGCCACTCCCCGCCAAAACATCTCGTAAAAATTCATCATCGGGACTAGGAGGATTGGCAAGAATTCTTTGGCTAGATGTCCCTAATGTGACATCGGTAAGCATACAGAAAAAACGCGATCGCATCCCCTGCACAACGAGAAACTTACCCACGCGCATATCTTCCACAGAGACATCAGGGTGCAATCGCACTTCCAATCCTGCGGAGAGAGAACCTTGAATGACTGAGCCTAATGGCCGATCTAAATTCATTGCAACCGCTTACCTACAAGCCAAGCCTATCTTACCTTTAACCGTTGATTTCGACTTTCACAGCATAGCAACAGCATAGACACAACACAGACATAAGCGATTTCTACACTAGAATCATCCAGCTATCCAGTAATTCATTGGGGTAGCTTGAGTATCTAACTATAACTTGCTCCAAAACCCAATTGTAGATTTAGACCGCTCCAGCCTGAAACATCTCGTGTCTCTAACCTGTTATTAAAAAAATTGGTTTGACAATGCTTATGCCTATCTTATTAGTCGAAATGTTCCTGGTGAGCCTGCTGATCTTCTCGGGGGCGGTAGCGATCGCTTATTTGTTTCCCAACAATCACCTCTAGTAGGAGTAAAAGCCAAAAGGAGTTCCTCACGGTGAAGTTGTGCGGCGGCAAGTAGTCTTTGATGCTTACCAACCACCTCTGTACTGTCTGCCCCGACACCGTGTTAGGCTGTGGCTGTCTCTTTTACGGCTTGTGCTGTCATCATGCCCCAGAGCCAATCAATCTTGTATTTTTCAATTGAAACTTCATGTAGTCCTTCACTCTGAAGCATTACCTGACATTCACTAACCCCATAAGTACGGAAATGAGCGCGATTGAATAAACGCAGAAAAAAGTCACAGATACAGCAAGTCAAATAGTCATGGCACCAATCAGTGATAACTAGACGACCATTAGGTTTGAGAATTCTTTTCGCTTCCTGAATGGCTTGAGAAGGGTTACGAAAGTAGTGAAAAGCATTGGTTGAAATCACAACATCAAAACTCTCGTTTGGAAACGGAAGATGATTGGCACTGCCTACACGTAACTCTACCGAATCTGGTAGTTTCTGTTTAGCTATATTGAGCATTTCGACAGAGGGATCTAGTCCAACAAATTTTGCTTCTGGAACCAAATGCAACAGATATTGAATAAGAGTTCCTGTACCACAGCCAAGATCTAAAACCCGTTGGTGAGGATTGATGTCTAATCGGTTAATTGTCTCTTGAATGGTTGCATCAATGTAAAAAGACCAACTGCGATCGTACAGAGGTGCAAGACGAGAATACTCTTTTTGTACTGGGTCAGAATACAGGGTCACTTGCTACTTACTTGCTTACACAGGAAGCTTGCATCTGTCTTTAGAATCTCTTCATCGTTCGTAACACGCTACAGGGTTGCTCAGATTTTATGAAATGCGATCGCGCTTAAAACGCCAGTTTCCCTAAGGTCTACACTACCCATGCCATATTGTAAAGATGCTTGAAAAAGTAGTTTTGAGAAAGCGATCGCATTTTCTTCAACGACGGACTTTTTCAATTAGATTATGAGGCTCACTGAAGTTAAATGATGGAATTTTAAGTTCAGCAAAATTATGTAAACAGGATCTAGCCTTACTTCAGAAGAGTTGCTAAGTTAATAACAGGCACGGAAAAGGAATGGTATTCAGGGCTGTGCCTCCCTCCCTGAGCCACTTACAGCTCCCAATAGCTTGTAGGAGAGAGTAAAGAAGGAAGGCGCGTGTTTTAACTCAACTTGTGGCACCAGTTGAAGCTAAAGAGTTCAACTTGAGGAATAGCTAACAATGCGGTTAAAACAGAGAGCCAAACCACCTAGAAGTAATTATGGAGGAAGATACAAGACTAGTTTGTCGAAGCTGTAAGCATCTGTAAACTCTAGCGATAATTTGTATTGAATAAACTGTTATGAACCAGGTACCTCTACCTGGTTCACTCGTTTTTGGCAGTAATAGAATATAGAAAAGTTGACTACGAAAGAAAAATGCTCTCCTGTTTTTAGCCAACAAGAGAGCAGTGTCAGTCATTCACCTTTATATTCAACATAAAGAGGGTATATGACGTAAGAGTGACAATCAGATAAAAATGCTGCGACATTTTTCTGGGTTTTTCTGCTACCTCTTAAACGTCTTAATTTTTAGACCTTCAGAAGATTTAACGACCCAGAAAATTGGGTCGCTAATTGTTATAGTTTATAGAAACGTTATGAACGAAAAGCTGTTCTAGTCAATCTCAATGGATGTAGGACTTGAACCATTTCCTACTGTAGAAGAGGACAACGGCTTACGATAATCGGCATAAAGGCGATCGCGCCAGTTGAAGAATGTTTCATAGATGCTACTATCCACTAAGCCAGGAATTCCTTGACCTTTGAGGCTCTCAGGAATGTCTAAGTAAGGGCCTTCTGGAAACTTGAGGAGTAGACTCAATCCAGCGACAGCAAAGTCAGCCAAGCATGGGTAATTTGTAACGAGATAAGGCCGATCTAGTAGCAGCAGGCTCAGGGCTTCCAAATCTTGCTTAAGGTCATCTTTCGCCTCTTTGACTACATCATGCCCATAACCAACACCAGTACCCAGAATGTCAAGAACTTCTGATGGAACAGCACCCACTAACGTTTTGATGAAATCAGGCGTCTGGTTGGGCAACATTGAGGTTCGCAAGTTTTGATTTTGACTTAACGCGCCATAAAACACTTTCCGGCTTTTGACACCAATTGACGCATCCGCCCACTCTTCAATTAGCAAGCACACTCCTCGCTCTTTGGGATCTACAGGAATAATGGGTTTTTCAGGATACTTGCGCTCCAGATACATCGCGATCGCAGTAGAATCACTAATTACTGTATCCCCATCCTTGAGTACAGGCACTTTCCGTTGACCAGAGAGTTGAAAGATTTCTAGCTGTCCGACTCCGGGGGTCACTTCAATTTTTCGATAGGGCAACTCTTTGTAATCTAGAATGAGCCTAATTTTTTCTGAGTATTGCGATAGTTCAAATTGGTACAATTCCAGCATTAAAGCCTCTCCTTGCTGTTTATTTGAGTAACATTGTCAATCTAACGCTTCCAGATTACTGCTTGCTGGCTCTAATTTCAGTAATTTATCAATTTCTTGGCTTGTGTGCCACTGAATATTATGTCCGGCTAAACAACTATCATTTCCTTGTACCTTGCAACCTTCCTCCTTCTCTGGGAGCCTAGGAGCCTTATCTCCATTAAAGTGTATAGCAGTTGCCAAGGCGATTAGGACACAGCCAAATCCTGAAACCTTGACCTGTTAATTTTCTCCCTTCTGACTTGAAAGTGGGGAGTCGGGAGTCGGGAATCGGGAATGGAAAATGCCACTTTCATTCATGGCTATGAAATTTTTTCATCGGGACTGCCTTCTACCCTGGAGCCCTCTGCCTTTTGCTATAAGTATCCAGCCGGACATCATATGATTGCTACTTTTAGGGGGTAGTATGAGCAGAGCAGCCAATATTTCACAGGCAAGAATTTAGGATTCTGACATAAAATGTTAAACGTTTAAACAGATTGATGCTTAATTTTCAAGTTCAATAGCTACACGATTTCCAAAGAATTAAAACCTAATCCTTTTGATAGATGAATAAAGATAAGTGTTGACGTAAAATCCCCCACTCTTATCAGTGGGGGATAAGCGCTAGGCAGATAATACTTTAAAAATCGAAGGCTTTATAGCGCCCTTCTAGTTACTAAGCCCCAAATGAAGATGAGAAGGAGCGCCCCCAAAACGGCAAAGAAAAGACTGGGTATGGTTAAAGCACCAACTGAGGCTCCCCCGCTTGTTCCTAACAACAAACTGCCCAGCCACCCCCCAACCAAGGCACCTAAAATACCGAGACCAATCGTGGCAAAAATTCCTCCGCCTTGGGAGCCTGGGTAAATCGCCTTAGCGATCGCACCGGCTATCAGACCTAAAATAATCCAAGCAATGATGTCCATTTCTTCTCCTTATTTGAGCAATGGAACATAGCCTTAAGACTTAGGCACTAAAGAAGGGTAGACGCTACATAAGACCTTGCAAAGAAAATTTTTCCTTTAAAAGAGTATGAAAGTGCGTAAGTCCTGAGCTTATGCAGCGTTTAAGTGATCTAGGCGGCACGTCTTGTCAGCAAGCCCCACAGGAATAGAAGAACCAGAGCACCGATTACCGCAAAGATAATACTGGGTATGGTTATCGCGCCTACTGCGGCTCCTCCGCTTGTTCCTAACAAGGCATTGCCCAGCCAGCCTCCTACTAATGCACCCAAAATACCAAGCCCAATCGTGGCAAAAATTCCGCCGCCTTGGTGTCCTGGGTAAATCGCCTTAGCGATCGCACCAGCTATCAGACCTAAAACAATCCAAGCAATAATACCCCACATGTTAATTTTCTCCTTGTTTGATTAATGTTTTTTCCTTTGTTTGTATATTCACAATATCAATTTGAAGAAAATACTCACCTCTATCAGAGGGTATAACCGAAGGGTAGAGAATTATTAAGGATTTTGAGTTGTTTTTCTGACTAAAGTTGAATGCTGTTAGCTTTGTGTTGAAGTTAGATCACTATTTGTTTAAAGCTGGAGTGGCAACAAGGAATTAACCAGGAAAATCTTCATTTTTATTCAAAATAGAGCAAGTAGAGAGTCAGCTTCAGCAGAACTCTTCCAAACGGGAAGAATCACTAAAATGTTATTTATGCAACTTTATACAAGAAGGTTAACTGAATTGCTGCTTCCTACAAAGATTGTACTTAGGTATACAATTTCAAAAAATCGTGCTGAAGAGTCTTTAGATGTAATCTTGAAGTCAAATGAAAAAAGCGCGATCGCTACTGAAAAGCGATCGCACCTGAAAACGCTTGGGCGTTAAACTGCGGTGGCCTCAGACCCCTACAGCAGCCTGCTGTTGTTCTGGAGAACACACTTGGTTCAGGAGATTTTGCAATTGTTCTCCCTCAATCACCTCTGTTTCTAAGATTTGCTGAGCGATGGTTTCCAGCAAGTCGCGATTGCTTTTGAGAATATCTAAAGCTTGCTGATGAGCCGTTTCAACAATCTCCTTCACTTCTGCATCAATCGCTTTTGCCGTTTCATCACTCACCATCCGGCGGGGATTGGTCATCCCACCATCCCCCAAGAAGTTATTTTGCTGTCCCTTCTCGTAAGCCAGAGGGCCAAGAACCTTGCTCATACCGTAAGTGGTTACCATCCGTTCGGCTAAATCAGTGGCTCGCTGCAAATCATTGGCGGCACCCGTGGTGATACTACCAAAGATAATTTCTTCTGCGGAACGTCCACCCAAAAGCGTGGCAATTTGACCCCGTAGTTCTGATTCACTCATCAAAAAGCGGTCTTCTGTTGGTAGTTGCAGCGTGTAGCCTAGAGCAGCCATTCCGCGCGGAACGATAGAAATTTTTTCAACCCTTCCACTTCCCGGCATCAAAGCACCGACCAGAGCGTGACCCACTTCATGATAGGCAACAATCTTTTTCTCTTTTTCATTGAGGACACGGCTTTTCTTCTCTAAACCTGCTACGACTCGCTCAATGGCTTCAGCAAAATCTGCTTGAGAAACAGTTTCACGCCTTGCGCGTGCCGCTAATAGAGCCGCTTCATTGACCAAATTAGACAAGTCAGCACCAGCAAACCCAGGAGTCCGAGCGGCAATAGTATGTAAATCTACATCGTTACCTAGCTTTACTTTCCGGGCGTAGATATTTAAGATCTCCTCTCGACCGGATAAATCCGGACGGTCTACCAACACCTGACGGTCAAAGCGTCCCGGACGCAACAAAGCAGGGTCTAAGCTTTCAGGACGGTTTGTGGCAGCCAGCACAATCACGGTTGTATTGCTGGCGGCAAAACCATCCATTTCTGTGAGCAATTGATTGAGTGTTTGCTCCCGCTCATCATTGCCACCCATGAATCCACCAGTGGCACGAGATTTACCAATCGCATCAAGTTCATCAATAAAAACGATGCAGGGGGCTTGCTTTTTCGCCTGTTCAAACAAATCGCGTACTCGCGCCGCACCCGCACCGACAAATAGTTCTACAAATTCAGACCCCGAGATGCTGAAAAATGGCACTCCAGCTTCTCCAGCAACAGCCTTTGCCAGAAGGGTTTTTCCTGTTCCTGGAGGCCCAACCAGCAACACCCCCTTAGGAATCCGAGCACCAATATTGGTAAAGCGCTGGGGATTTTTTAGGAAATCTACAATTTCTACTAACTCAGTCTTCGCTTCTTCTACCCCTGCCACATCCGCAAAGGTGGTTTTAGTGGATTCTCCTTCGACATAAACTTTAGCCTTGCTCTTGGTAAATGAAAGTGCGCCTTGTGGCCCACCGCCAAACCGTCCCGCAAAGAACTGCAAAATACCCACAAAAATCAGCGGGGGAATCACCCAACCCAACAGAGTGGTAAACCAGTTTCCCTTAGCTGGCGGCGCGGCGGCAAACTCAACGCCTTTTTCCTCTAGGCGTTTGGGTAAGTCCAGATCGAATATGGGTGTAGTTGAGAGGATTTGTCCAGGTTGATTGTTCTCACCTTTAAGCTGGTAGCGGATTTGGTCTTGCCCCACATAAGCTTGTGCGACTTTGCCATCTTGCACCTGATCGATAAAGATGCTGTAGGGAACTCTTTGCGTCTGTGGCCCTAAAAAATAAGGCAAAATTAGGTTCGCGACTAGGAATAGACCGGCTACCAAAAACAGGATATTGGCTATCTGGCGGTTTCGAGGGGGTTGAGGTTTATCTTTAATACTCATAGGTTTAAAACGGTTTTATCAAACCTTTACTTTAATAATTGTAAAATTTCTTAACTCACTTGAATACTTGCACAAGCAGGCGATCGCTCAACTATTTTTGTTCGGTTTTCCACCATTCCAAGATGGAGCAATTCAGGAGATGGAGTCAAGTCGCTTCGCTCCAATTCGGAATTCGCAATTCGCAATTCGCAATTGTTTTGTTCAGGAAGATGAAGATTTTAACGCTATGATTGGGATAAACTTGTTAAAATTATTTAAAAAATGCCTGGAGTTAATACAGATTTTGAAAATTCTATTTAGATGGAAAGATGAAAAAAGATAGTGATAAAGTTATAGGAATTGAGGAGAACCAAGACTTAATAGAAATTTCCTGTTGTTAATTCAGTTAAGGAAATCTAAGAATCATCAAATTCCATCAATTAGCTCAACAGGACATCAGTTTTTATACTTTTCCCCTATCCCTAGTTTGATATTGCAGAAGGTTCTTTTTCCCTTTTCCCCTAATCTTAATTTTTTTATCGGCTTCAATCCTAGGAGCCTTATAACGCTTTTACTAGAGAAATGAGCGCCCTTAAAGCAGTGAAGTGGCTAACATCTCAAATAACCTGTACCCAGGGCACTTCAATCCAACTCAAGATTTCACTTCACCACAAGCTCTGGATGAATCAACATTCTTTATAGGAGTGAAATCTTCAAGCTAAACTAGTGCTTACTCCTTGTGAGATGACATCATAAACTATGGAAACTCTTGCTTATCTTCATCTAGCTATAGCCCACGAAGCACCAACAGACCCCAATAATACGGCTTCGACTCCAATCTGGAACAACCCAAAACTTCTAACTTGGCTCAATCCAGTTACTCTCTCAACCCGTGCAGCCCTTCCTCTAGTTTCTCTGAGCGTTGTATTCGGTTTGTTAGGAATGGCAAAACAGGCGTCAGCAGCGATTAAACAAGGCGATCGCGGCACGGACGTTGTGGAACTTCAGCAGCGCTTGCAAAAACTGGGCTACTTTAAAAGCAAAGCGACGGGTTACTTTGGCCCAGTGACTAAGCAGGCATTGCTCAAATTCCAGCAATCGCAAGGACTCACACCCGATGGTGTGGCAGGAGCTAGCACTCAGGAATACTTAAATAAGCAAACTCAAGTAAAAGAGCCTCCTAGCCCCACTTGGCAATTGGGCGATCGCGGCGCAAAAGTCAGCGAGATTCAAAAAACCTTAGCAATGACAGGTTATCCGAGTAGTACCAGCGGCGTCTTTGATCAACAAACTCAAGAAGCAGTTAAATTATTCCAACAAGCTCAGGGACTTAGAGTAGATGGTGTGATCGGCAAAGAAACGCTGGCAGCACTAGAAAACCCAGAAGCTGAGACGAAACCACCTTTTCAACCGCAGCAGACAAATCCTTGGCCTCCTATCGATGAACAAACTCCAGCCACCCCAGAAGAGCCTACTCAGACTCAAGCGACTCAGGAAGAGCCTACCCAGAGTATTTGGAAATTAGGCGATCGCGGCGCAAAAGTCAGCGAGATTCAACAAAAATTAGTCGCTGCGGGTTATCTCAGTGGCACCGACGGCGTCTTTGATGGCAAAACTCAACAAGCAGTACAACAATTCCAACAAGCTAAAGGACTCAAAGTGGATGGCATTGTTGGAGAGAACACGTTGACAGCCTTGGCAGAAAAACCGGAACCCAAACCGATGCCTGAACCGGAAAAGAACATCACTTGGCATTCCATAGAAGAACCGACTCAAGCCACCAATGAAGAGTTTACTAAGAATATTTGGAAACTCGGCGATCGCGGCGCAAAAGTCAGCGAGATTCAACAAAAATTAGTCGCAGCCGGTTATCCCGGTAGTACTGATGGTGTCTTCAATCCCCCAACTGAGGCAGCAGTGCGACAATTCCAACAAGCGAAAGGCCTTAAAGTAGATGGCATTGTCGGAGAGGAAACACTGCTTGCTTTAGAAAACCCGTCAATGGTTAAACCTCAGAAAACAACGCCTTGGTATGAGGACGAATCTGCCCCCTTAAATCCCTTTACCCGATAGTAAAAGGAGGAGTTCTCTACCAGATAGCCATTAAAAGATGAACCTAAGCCTGTGCATGATTGTCAAAAACGAGGAAACATCTTTGCCTCCATGTTTGAGCAGTGTCAAATGTGTTGTGGATGAGATGGTTATCCTAGATACGGGTTCGACTGACCGCACAGTTGAGATTGCTCAACAATTGGGGGCCAGGGTGTATCACTTTCAGTGGTGCAATGATTTCTCGGCGGCGCGTAATGCAGCGTTGGAGTATGTGCGGGGAAAGTGGGTGTTGGTTCTGGATGCCGATGAAGTGCTAGTTCCAGAAATTGTGCCCCAGATTCAACAGGCGATAGAATGCGATCGCCACCTGGTTGTCAACTTAGTTCGACAGGAAGTGGGTGCGTCTCAATCTCCCTACTCCCTCGTTTCTCGGCTATTCCGCAATCACCCAGAGATTCGTTTCTCTCGTCCCTATCATGCAATGGTGGATGATAGCGTACAAGCGTTGTTGCAGCGAGAACCCCAGTGGCAAGTCGTTTCTCTCCCCACCGTAGCGATTAAACACTACGGCTACCAGCCTGAAGCGATCGCCACATTAGACAAGTACACCAGAGCACGGCAAGCAATGGAGGGGTTTCTCGCCACTCATCCCCATGACCCTTACGTATGCAGTAAGTTGGGTGCGTTGTATGTTCAAATGGGGCAGGTAAGCGAAGGCATCGAATTGCTAGAACGTGGCTTGAAGGCGATCGCAATCGAGCCACAGGTTTTATTTGAACTGCATTACCATCTAGGTAGTGCTCACACTCACCAGAAAAATCTCACCAAAGCACTGGAGCATTATCAAGCGGCAATCAAGCAACCGATACTGCCTCAACTAAAACTAGGTGCTTACAATAATCTAGGCAACTTGCTGTTAAGCGTTGGTGATTTAACGAATGCCAAAACAGCGTATGAAATGACACTAAAAATCGACCCCACTTTGGCAGTGGGGCACAATAATTTAGGGATGACGTTGAAGGCACTAGGGCGATTTGAGGATGCGATCGCGTCCTATCACAAAGCGATCGAACATAACTCTGAGTATGCCGATGCCTACCAAAACTTAGGCGTGGTTTGGCTCAAACTGGGTAAGGTCCCAGAGAGTTTATCGGCATTTAGGAAAGCGATCGCCCTTCATGAGGCCCAGAATAACTCAACAGAAGCGCAGCGTCTTCGCCAAGGTTTACAAAGCATGGGTTTCCAGGTTTGATAACAGTTGACAGACTCAGCTAGTACAGAAAACAGGCATAACCTGCAACCTTCAACCTTCTAACCTTCAACTACAATTACATATCATCATCGATATCATCATCGATATCATCATCGTCATCGTCATAGCTGCTATCATCACCACCCATGAGTTCGGAGATTTCCTCCTCATCATCGACGTATTGATCATCAACGCTATCACGCGCCACTAGACGACCATTGGTTTCTAGCCAATCTAATAGCGAAGTTTCTTGCTTCACCGGAATGACTTCAGCGAGTTGATCGCGGGGTTCTTCACGCAAAGAAGGATTGTACATGGGAAATCGTGGTGGGTAAATGAACTGAGGATTAGCGATTAGTATTCTAGAGTAACCCAAGAACCAATACTGGTGGATGGATAGAAATCCGGCTTAGGTAAGAGAAAAAACCGTCAAGAAACTTATCATTTTGAAATTAGCGCTCAGTACCGTGGGTCACATGGGAAGTTACGCTTGGGGAGATTTGCCCTCTTGGGCAGTTGGAGCAATCGGAGCTGTCTAACGGCGAGTCGGTGAACCAAGAATCTCCGCACTTATAGGGCGGAGATTGTCAACAAATTTACCCTAGCATCTTGTGTTTTGTTCATGTATGAGGAAAGGTAAGGGAAGCAAGGTCTTACAGCAGGCATCTCCAATTCGTGTTGTAGTGAACTAAGTCTTCCCTGGTGACATATCAACAAAAGGTAAGCGTGCAATGGTTAGCAAAGCGGAACTCCTAGAAGCGATCGCAGGTAAAAATCGCGGTCTCTTAGCAACCGAAACAGATAAAATAGCAATTCTCGCCGCCGTTGCGCGACTAGAAGATCGTAACCCTACACCTCGACCTGTTGAAGCCACTGAACTTCTAGAGGGCAATTGGCGATTGCTGTATACCACCAGTCAAGAGCTTTTGAACCTCGGTCGCTTACCCCTGTCGCAACTTGGTCAAATCTACCAATGCATTCGCACCTCAAGTACCAGAATTTACAACATTGCTGAACTTCCGACTCTACCCTATGCCGAAGGCTTAGTCAGTGTTTGTGCTCGATTTGAACCTGTAAATGAGCGGCGAGTGAATGTCAGAT
Source organism: uncultured bacterium (assembly GCA_966675205.1). Taxonomy (GTDB): domain Bacteria; phylum Cyanobacteriota; class Cyanobacteriia; order Cyanobacteriales; family Coleofasciculaceae; genus JBFLZA01. Next base: position 1,800 of record CBKWLJ010000230.1, on the reverse strand, counting down.
TTGAACGATTTATCATTGGTTTACAACGCTTAATTGGCTATCGCTCTCCCAGTGAGTTTATCCAACAAATTGAATCCGGCAAGAAGTTTTTTCCAGCGCTGGATTTCCCCATTGGCAATCGGGATCAGCGTGGCTGGCTCGATATTACCTATCTAGACAACGATTTGCGAATTGGGCGAGGCAATGAAGGGAGCGTTTTCGTACTCACAAAAACTTCTTAGTTATTGAAATTAAACTCATTCCTTGACTGAAGTGCAACCAACTTTCTGTTATTAGCTCTTAGTTCCTTAAAATATTGCATTAACCCATTGATTTGACTCGCTAAAATCTTCCATGGAATCTCCTCTTATTCCCATATCTCAGGGACAATTAAAGCTCCTAGAAACCTGCCCTCGGAAGTTTCAACACGTTTATTTAGAGCAGTTGGGAACACCTGTTTCACCCGAACAACAAGAACGTCTCCTCTGGGGTAGTCGTTTTCACCTTCTAATGCAACAACGGGAACTAGGATTGCCTGTAGAAGCCCTCGTTGAAGAAGATGCTCAACTCCAACATTGGGTTACTGCCCTAGTCAATGCGGCATCTGAGGTTCTAACCCCAACTCCCCAAACCTTCCGTGAATCAGAACACTGTCGTACTTTGAGCTTCCAAGGTTATTTACTGACGGTTATCTATGATTTATTAATAGAAAATGAGGCAAATGCCCAAATTCTTGACTGGAAAACGTATCCTTTACCTCAGCAAAAATCCTGGTTAACGAAAGATTGGCAAACACGTCTGTATCTTTTTGTGTTGGCAGAAACTAGCGATTATCCGCCTGAACAAATTTCCATGAGTTACTGGTTTGTCAAATCTCATCCGCAGCCCCAAAGTCTCAAATTCAGCTATAGCAATGCACAGCATGAGGAAACCCGTCAAGAGTTAACATACTTATTAAATCAACTCAGTACTTGGCTGAAGCACTACGTTAGTGATCAAGTACCTTTTCCTCAAGTTCCAGAGAAAAAGGGGCATTGTCGCGACTGTAATTTTGCTGTTCGCTGTCAGCGCACTTTAGAGAGTAATATGAACAACTCTCCACTCTTGCTACCCAATTTAGCTGACATTCAAGAAGTTTCAATTTGAAGCAGGCAAAAGTGCGAGAGCACAGGGCAGAAGGTAATCAAAGATTGAGGGGGCTTAATTCATCTTTCTCCACACCCCACACCCTACCCCCTACACCCTATTTTCAAGACAGCCGCCCATGTGCTATCGCTCACAACGAAAAAATGAAAAATTCCCTCTCCTGAATTCTGACTCTCCTGAATTCTGACTCTCCTGAATTCTGACTCCTGACCCTTGACCCCTATTTTCAAGCTAGACACCCAAAAAAGAGCGATCGCTTTTCTGCTACCTCAAAGATCGAATCTATCCCAATACTGTTCGGATAAGCTCTAATTGATCTCCCCCAGTTTCGGGGAACTCCCCTACTTTTTCCAAGGGGCTCTCTTTTCAACCGAGCAGTACTGGAATCCGTCCCAATCGAGAACGCTTAAACCGCAGTAGAGTACAAGGATTCGTTCATTAACTCCCTCCCTATTGCGCCATTGAGCCGAACATTATGCAAGTCAACTCCATAGAGTTTTGTCCCTTTGAGATTGGTGCCACTCAAATTGGCTTTTTTCAAAATTGCCCAAGTCAAGTTTGCCTCCTCTAAAGAAGCACTAGCTAAATTGGCTCCAGTTAAATCTGCGCTTTTCAAATTCACTCGATCCAATTGGGCTTCAATCAAAGTAGCCGCCGTCAAATTAGCGCCTTCTA
>CBKWLJ010000229.1:0-14290 GCA_966675205.1 uncultured bacterium | reverse complement strand
CTAGAGGAAGCCTACCGATTGTGTAGCGATCTTTTAGTGCTTTCGCAAGGAAAAGTTATTGCCAGTGGTTCCAAAGCAGACATCTTCGAGCGGCCCCCGAATGTTACTGTAGCGCAGATAACCGAGTGCAAAAACTTTTCTCGCGCCCAGATGCTTGACGCCCAACACATCAAGGCATTGGACTGGGACTGTACATTAAAAGTTGTGGAAGCGATTCCAGATTCCTTAGCTTATGTGGGAATTCGTGCCCATCACCTCAAGTTTTCAGACAATGCACATCAGGAGAACACGTTTCTCTGCTGGGTAGCCCAAACCAGTGAGACACAGCACCGAATGTCTGTCTATCTCAAACTGCATTCTCCTCCTACGGATTCAGAGGAATACGACTTGCAAGTCGAAGTCTACAAGGAAAAATGGGAAATTCTCAAAGACCGTCCCTTCCCCTGGTATGTTCGTTTAGAGCCACTACGACTGATGTTAATGACTCAGTGAGGGCAGTCTTCAATCCCCTCAAAGAAGCAAACCCATTTGTCGTTAAAAGAAACATCTGGATCACAGATCAGGACTGACGCACAAACACCGTATATTGCAGGGGCGAATGGCCAGAAAGCCCTTACCCATAGCGGTTCAATGGGAAATTTGCGAAGTCCTAAGATCACAAGAGCAAGCAGAGAATACAGTAGGGGCACGGCAATGCCGTGCCCCTACCAACACAGTTTCCTCACTACGCGAGGAAAGTACTATTTCGACTTTCGTTTCGACTTGGGTGGAGTTCGGTGTGCCCCAAAGTATTTTTCACTACGATAGCGAAGCCACACCCGCAACTGCTGGGGAATCTTGTCTTTTTGTTCTTTAGTCAGCGTATTGTAAAGCGCTAATGCACGTTCTCGTTCTCCTCGACAGGCAGCGTTATTATGAGCATCCCAGTAGCTACGGGCAACCCGAATCCGCCGACAGACTTCCTTGATGAGTGCTTCTCCCGTAAGGGGATTTTCCTGCTTTGCCATACTTCGATAAGAACGCCCTACCTTCAAGAATAATTCGTAATTATGAATTCGCAATTCGTAATTATAAATTCAATGATGAGTCTCCAGTCACGAACCTCTCAGGTCGTCTACTTTTAGGTGGGGTTTACATCCCCTTCAGGACAAGTCAATTACGAATTACGAATTACGAATTTTTAATTCTAAACCTCTAGCATGAAGGCATTTGCCCTTTGTGCGATCTAGTGTTTGAACAGAAGGATTGTGCAAACAGGGGCAGTCATGTTGTACCGTGCGATCGGTGAAAATCGAATTTGTATTACTCAACCCACCCATGCCTGGGTTTCTGGACAAATGGCTCAGGTTTGGGGTAACGAGAAATTTGGCTCAGTTGCTCCTTATGAAGCCGTTTGCTTAGGGGCCGAACAGCATGATATCGGTTGGCTACCGTGGGAATCGGCTCCAACCCTCAATCCTGACACGGGCTATCCTCACAGTTTCACGGAAGTTGCACCGGAAGTCCATACCCAACTATGGGCAGGGGCAAAACACCTGGCAATGCCAATGGGACGGTATGCCGCACTGCTGGTTTCGCTGCATGGGACGGGGTTGTATGAACGCTTTACCCACTGGAAAAAGTCACCGGAATCGATAAGAGTTGTTGAAGCATTTTTGCAGCAGGAGAAGGAATTCCAACGGCATTTGATTAACCAGTTAGGCGACGATTCGGCTTATCAACCGTATGTTACGCCAGAAGCGATCGCTCGCAATCAACGACTCGTTGCCACCCTGGATGCGTTGTCTCTGGCAATTTGCATGGGTGTAACTGCACCAAAGCAGTTTGAGCAAGTTCCATCGGCAACGGGAGAAACCACTTTAACGTTGATGCCGATTAATGATGACTTAACTCAGTTGTCGGTAGAGCCTTGGTGTTTCCAGTCTGATGAGGTGACAGTGGTGTTTGAGGGACGGATTTTAAGGGAGAAAGCAAACGATGAGCAAACCATGCGTGAGCAACTTCTCGTAGCTCCTTGGGTAACGCTGACAGCAACGCTTCGCAGATCTCCATAGCAATCCTCTTTGATTCGTGAACAACACAGACAAGGAAGATGAGTTTACAACTCCTACAAGGATTGCTATATCAGCATTTTGTTCTATCGGAAATTCAACCTCTTTGCCATCTTGAGAATATATCGAGGGCGAACCGAAGTATTTTTAATGCTGTTTGGATCGGTTAGAGCCACCTCTTTCCCCCACCTCTCTAAATCCTTAAACAGCCCAGTAGGGGTCATATCCATTTCGCGGCAATCCGCATTATGCGGCTCACCTCCCCATTCCCAAGGCATCCATCCTATACCTAAGCGCTGACCCTCTTTGAGAATATGTTGATAGGCGATAGTTCCTTTACAACCCACTTCTTTATGGGCAAATTCTCCAACAATGAAAGGCAGGTTTAAAGCCACAGATTTTTCTAAAGCTGTTGTTATTCTTTGCGTATTATTATCGCTGTGCCACCAGTGGACTGAAAACATTAAATTGTGGTCAGGGTCTTGCTGTTGCAACCAAGGGCCTGTATTAAGAAGCTGTTCCGCATTCCTGCCCCAACCTGATGCATCGATAATTAAAGGAACACGTATACCTGCCGCTCTCATCCGAGTAACTGCTGATTTATAGACTTTTTTGAACTCTTCATCCGAAACATCTGCTCCCGCCTCATTAGCAATATTGACTAACAGATATTTTTCATGGCGCTTGATAACTGCGGTTGTAGCTGGATTAGTCCAGTAATCGATTAACTCCGGAAGTTTACTCCAATCTCCTGTGGCATCATGAAGTTCAATCATCGGAATCATGCCAAGTTTAACGGTTCTCCTGACGATTTCATCAAATTCTTCAGCGGATTTCGCCGTTACCCACATGATTCTTACAACATTAGCCCCTGTTTTTTCAATTTCAGGTAGTGTTAAGTTGCCTGTCGGCTCTGCCCATACAGCCATCCTATTCACCCCACGTAGGATAACTTTCTCTCGATTTGAGGTATAAAGATAACGACCCTGGACATAGAATCCTGGAGGGGCTGCATGTAAAGAATATGGAATTAGCAGACCGATTAATAAAAATAGTATAAAAATCAAATTAATTTTCGGGAATTGCTTTATCATCAATTAATCCTTTTTAGAAAAATCTAAGGAATCGGCGTTGATATCAATCCTCATTTGACATCGCCCAATCTAAATTTGTAACAACAAAATTTTTATTTGTCAGTTTTTTAAAACTAATTCTGGAATTTTTTATTGAAAATTTATAAATTCAATTAGAGTAAATAAGAAGAGAGAGCAAGGATACCAGACAGGGCACGATCTGCGCTGATGCTCGTTCGACGAAGTTGTTCCCGTTCCCGAATGGGTTCGAGGAAGGGTAGGGTAGACTCGAAGAGAGCTTTGCGATCGCCTTCCTTGAGTATTGCTTGTAAGTTGGGTAAATGATGGAAGCGATCGCATCTTCAATCATTCTTCTGCTGCTCATCCACAATAGATGCAGGTGGCGACGACCCATCATATCCAACCCGATTATCTAGACTTGAGTACGATATACCAGGCTAATTCATGTCATTAACTCGATCTGATCTTGAAAAAGGACGTGTGCAGGAGATGATCGTGCAGTCTAACCCGACTGCATCTTTCCTCAGTGAAGCCGAGTTACAAGCGTCGCTGTCTAACACTTTGCAACAACAACCACCGAATTCAGATGTCTGGCTGTTTGCCTACGGTTCACTGATCTGGAACCCAGTCTTCAAATTTTTAGAGCGTCGTATGGGCATGATTTACGGGTTCCATCGACGGTTCTGCTTGTGGGTGCCTGCTGGACGTGGCACTCCAGATCATCCTGGATTAGTGCTGGGTTTGGATCGCGGTGGTAGCTGTCGTGGCATAGCTTTCCGGATTGCGGCAGCGGATATACCTTCTGAACTGCTGCTGGTTTGGCGACGAGAAATGATTGTTGGTTCCTATGTTCCCCGCTGGGTGAGAGTAGAAGATGGGAAGCAAGGGTTTAAGGCAATAACGTTCGTGATTAACCGTCAGCATCGGAGGTATGCTGGTGAGTTGTCGCAAGAAACCACCGTTAACAGCATTGCGACAGCGAGTGGACACCTTGGTTCTTGCGCTGATTATCTCATGCAAACTGTCGATGGCTTGCTTTCTGTCGGGATTAAGGACAAATATTTGCTATCACTGCGTGACCAAGTCAAGTCGCTTCGCTCCAATTCGGAATTATGAATTCGGAATTCGGAATTCGGAATTAAAATCAATAAATGAATATCTGTGTCCATGACCGGGCAAAGTAGCCCTCATGAACTGCGTATATCAGAACGCATGAAAATTCTTATTCCTTCTGCCTTCTGCCTTCTGCCTTTTGCTATATCAAGACAATTGATACAGTAGCCGAAGAGCTCGCATGATGAATTGAGGCTTTTTATGGTGACTTATTTGATTACAGGGGCAAATCGCGGTATTGGTTACGAATACTGCCGTCAACTTAATGAACGGGGAGATACGGTGATTGCTGTCTGTCGCAGTGCTTCTGAGGAATTGAAGCAGCTAGGGGTGCGGGTTGAGGAGGGGATTGATATTACCTCTGATGCTTCGGTTGCAGATTTACGCGCTCGCCTTAATGATACTGCGATCGATGTTTTGATTAACAATGCGGGAATCCTGAAGGGTGTATCGCTGGAAGACTTGGATTTTGAGTGCATTCGAGAGCAGTTTGAGGTGAATGCTCTGGGGCCCTTACGAGTGACTCACGCGCTATTGCCACTGCTCAAAGCAGGCTCGAAGATTGCGTTGATGACGAGTCGGATGGGTTCAATTGGAGATAATACTTCTGGCAGTTCCTATGGCTACCGGATGTCAAAGGTAGCGTTATCGATGGCAGGCAAATCCCTGGCTATCGACCTCAAACCGCGTGGGATTACGGTGGCAATTCTGCATCCAGGGTTAGTTCAAACCCGCATGACGGGTTTTACATCGAGTGGCATTACGCCGGAAGAGTCGGTGAAGGGGTTGTTGAAGCGGATTGATGAGTTGACGTTGGAGAATACAGGGACTTTTTGGCACGCGCATGGAGAAGTGCTGCCTTGGTAGGTGCGTGATACAGCTTAGAGATTAGGCTGGTTGCCAAGTTTCAGCATGAGCACTAAATGTTCAATTCGCTCATACTCATTGAGTTCCTCAATCTCAGTTGGTGTGATATTGTCGCTTTGATTTTTGGCAAGTAACGTACTAAGTCGCTCTTGCATTTCAGGTGTGGGGCGAAAGGCGGCTATTTGTTCTGGAGTTGGCTGACTGGTGAGAAAGTCCAGAATGTAGCGGTAGACATGAGCCGGAAGGAGAGCCTGCTCAACGCACTGCCGTAATAATTCTGGCAAGCGATCGCCTAATTGAGTCAGTTGTTCTGACAGGTCGTCTGGAATTTCAATTGTGATAGTTGCCACAGCGAGAGCCACGTAATAACTACACTATTCGCTATTCTATGCTGGGTTGAGAGCTTCTCCCAGGTGAATTACTAATTACTCATTACCAAAAGCTTGCCAAATCGGAATTCCTGTTGCTGTTGGTATAGCTAACATTTGACAATCCGGACTAAATAATGCTGTTCTAGCAGTGTATACATCATTAGCACCAGGAAGACCCCAGTTTTTACCAGTTTGGCTATTAAAAATGCGTGTACCAGCGACCTGACCGCTAGTTAGATGGGTTTTAGCATCAGGAGTGAGTGATAACAGGTAATCAGTTCTGTCTACCCCGACAGGAACAGTACGCAAAGTTCTACCCGTTTTCACATTCCAAGTACGGAGGTGAGCGTCATACATCATGCTATCTTTTGACAGGCTGGTTAACGTTTGACCATTTGGGCTAAAGACCATGCGGTGGGGAATTAAGTTATCTTTTAAGGTATGGAGGAGTTTACCTGTGTTAGGGTTCCAAAGTTGAACCATACCTTTGTAGTTAAAGGCTCCATCGGGATTAAAGCCGAGACTGGCTAACACTTGGCTATCGGGACTAAACCTTAGCTGTCGTAAAGATTCGATATTACTCCTGAGTACAAAACGCTTTTTGCCGGTTGCCACATCCCATAGCTGAATCTGACGATTTGCGGAACCAAAAGTTTTTTGTGCACTACTGGCAATAAATTGTCCGTTTGGGCTAAATTCCAGGCTGGAAACCTGGGAAGCAACGGATATTTGCTCAAAATCCGATTGGGATGGAAACTCTGCACTATGGGTGACAATCGGTTTTTTCCAGATAGCTTTTCCTGTTTTGCTATTCCACAAACCAACCCCGATTGATTTATCATTTTGCGAGTAGATGATGCTGGCAATAAACTGCCCATTAGGGCTGATGGCAACATCTGCGAAGTAAGTGGTATCGTCGGCTTTGATAGATGAGACTAATTCTCCTTTCGTTACATCCCACAACTGAATGGCTTTACCCCGTTCACCATTACAGGCGAGGAGAAGTCCATTCGAGCTAAACTTGGCATAACTGGCGATAGTGGGCAACGTGTGAACTAGCTTGGGGTTTTTCCAAGATGATTTAGCTTGAGCTACGGAAGAGGTTGGTGCTTGAGCGAAGGAGTATGCAGATTGTGCCACAGGTGTCCCTACAAATGTAGCGATCGCCAGGACTGTCACTGTTAAGGCAGTTGTTTTCTTCATACTCTATGCCAAAGCGGTAGTGATTAACTAGTGACTAGACTCTTAATGAATGATTCTGTTTCCATTCGCTTCGCAACATATCGCTCCAGAATTCGTTCCACTTCATCTACATTCATGCGACGAGTGCGGGTCATCCCACCGAAACCTCCCGCAAAATAGCTCCTGATTTGAATTCGATTGGGTCTGGTTCGAGATAAAGTGCGATCGCTTCACGAATATTTTCTAATGCTTCTTCTTCGGTTTCTCCAGCCGAAACACAACCCGGTAATTCTGGACACCAAACAGACCAATCTCCCGTTTCAGCATCGGCTTCAAGCACAACACGCCATTTCATCATGGTTTCCCCTTCGGATGTTAGGTCATCAAGTTCTACTCAAATGCGTTACCTGTTGGATACGAATGTTTGTATGATGTATTTGAATGGTCGTTCAACCTCGGTGTAGGATCGCTCCAGGAAAAACTAACCTAATACTTCCTTAGTGGTCTTGAAATGAAGTTTGGCAATCTTTTCTAAAATTTCGCTGCCATTTTTTTCAACCAACTGTCTTGCTACACTAACCACTTCTTTAGAAGCGCCTTTTGGTAAATTTGTATGGTATTGTTTTTCTAAACTGTCTAATTTATTAACAAATCGCTCTCTCGCTAAGATTGAAGCTGCTGCAACAGCTACATGACTTTCAGCCCGATGAGCTTGAATAATTTTCAATTTCTTACCTTTTTCCTGTAGCTTTGCAAGCAAGAGCTTTTCACCAGCGAATTGATCAACAATAGCTGTCTGACATTCAACTTTAGATAGAAGTTCCTCTATCGCTTTAGCATGTGCCCAAGCAAGTAAATCATTAAGCGATTTTTTCTCGTTTTCGAGTTTTGCGTATATCTGGTTATATCTTTCAGCCGATATTTCCACAACGATGAATTTATCCTGGCAAGTTCTTCGTATCTCTCTAGCAATTTCCAGAATTTTAGTATCGCTCAGAGCTTTGCTATCTTTCACGCCAAGAGTTGCAAGTTGATTTACAACTTTCTCATCTACGTAAATGCAAGCACTGACTAAAGGACCGAAATAATCGCCCTTCCCAGATTCATCACTTCCAATAACAGGCAATGCTATCTCACTAGGAAGAGTTGAGCTTACTTCTTTAGAAAGGGAGGGAATTTTGTCTTCAGATAAGCGCTTTATCAAGTTAGAATTTTCACTCTCGTCTAGTTGAGAGAAGTCAGTTTTTACATTACCTTGTTTGTTTTGATAGATTCTGACAACACCCGACCACCCTGAATTCTGAATCGAAAATTGTAAACCATAACTGATTTCCTTGTAGTCAGAAACTATGAATTCACTAGCCGAAAGCAACTGACGGAGGTCTTCATACTTTTGAATAGCTTTGTCAATCCCACTCATAAGTGCCTCCATAAATTTGTTGTGTTCAACTAGGTTTAATAGATGCTTCTCAGCTATGAATCAAATGATACTTTTCTTCATCCAACAAGATGCTATTACTCTCTACTAGGTATGGATGACATTTATAAAATTCATAGGTTTTTCTAAGAAGAAATTCATCCAGGTTAGAGGAGTCAATTACTTTCATTGATCGGTTGTTGACTTTAGCTTCACTTACCTCTACTTCAACAAATCGATTTGAGCTATACCCATTAGACAGTAATAAATCGAAGATAATTTTCCCACTAAAATTTATTTTTCCTAAGTCTTCTTCAATACTTAACAAATAAGAAATAGGATTAATGTAGGTTGTACAGAAAATCACAACAACCCGATCAGAAATCATTTCAAGTTGATATAGCTCCTTAACATTCATCATTAGTTAGCGTCCCAATCAACTAGCTATCTTGTACGCTGTATCTATCGTCTTAACTACCTTTTCAATGATTTGATTAGCCTCTGCTTCTGTTGAAATAAACCTACTGCTGTCAGTAAAATCGTTAGCATGAAATAGGGTATGTCTTTGTTGTATAAAATAGTTGTAGCAATGTTCTAAAGCATCACAAAGTTTGCTATTGCCAATTCTTTGTTTAAAGTCATTGTCAACCAAATAATTCATTCTTGAATCCTTGTAGAAGATTCCACTGAAAGAATTATTATTGGTTTCAATATAATATCCCTCATTGAACAGTAACTTTCGCATCACACCTTCAAGCGCCCGCAAAGCTGGAAAAACGTAGCAGCTATAATCCGGCAAGGGAATTGAGATGTTTTTGAGAGTGTAACTTGTCCGAAGCATTATAAGTATTCCCTCACCTAAGCTAGAGTAAGCATTTGGTAATAAAGCTTTTAGATCAGTCTCAATGAGATTCTCATCTAAATCTGTAATGTTGGGTTTTTCTTCTCCCTTATAAATAATCTGCAAAAAACCATTCAAATCAGTGAACTTGGCAAGAAAATAGCTTACCTGATAATACCCATATAGTGGTTTACCTTGAATTAGTAAAGTTTTAGTAGTTCGATAGTGAGTTAACGTTAGTGAGTCCTTATACTTACTAATTATTCTTATGCTTTTCTTTGTTTGATCTTCTGAATTCGGTGCAACTGAAATTTCTGCTACATCTGAATCTTCACTCTTAAGTTCTTTCAGAAATTCAATGAGTAGCTCAAAAGTATCTTGGTCGATGTTTTTTACAGTGACGTACACAGATTTTCTAGAGTCACCAACTAACTTATCCCTAAGATAAAGAGCCAGATGCTCACCTTTGTCAGGATGTTTGCCAGTTTTTGTATGAATGGTTGTAGTTCCGTTATTCTTAAACAAAAAATCAACCATAACCTCACAGCCATCTTGGCTATACTTCACCCTATGACGAGAGACAGATTCCTCAGAATATATACATCTTTGGGAGTTATTATTTCTCCAAAACTCCTCTACACACTCTTTAAGACGAGGTCGATCTAGGTTGAGTTCTTTGAAGTCAGATGACACAGGCTACCTCCGAACTACGGCTGTACTCAAAACTAGGTTTACCTGCTTTAGCAGCATAAAACCTATATTCTAGCTGTTTTAGCTATTTCCCCTCTATGAGCAGGTATCGTGTGCTTAAGACTCACCTCGCTATAGTTCAATTGTACTGCTGTAACAATTCCTCTACATATAGCATTATTATGAGCATCCCAGTAGCTACGGGCAACCCGAATCCGCCGACAGACTTCCTTAATGAGTGCTTCTCCCGTGAGAGGATTTTCCTGCTTTGCCATACTTCAATGAAAGTTTACTGGTGCGATCACATTGTAATGAATTGGCGATCGCTCACCTTTCCTGAGTCCAATCCTCCAAAAGTAACCCTGGAACCTGAGCAAAATCCCGATAATTGCGTGTAACAACAATTGCTTCAATTGATAATGCGATCGCAGCAATTCGCATATCCTTTTGCAAGCGCTTTTTTGACAATGAAGGGATTTCAATCAGCAGTTGTTGATAGCGATCGCCAGCAGCTTGATCAAAACCTACCACGGGTACCCGTTTACACAGTGCGATTGTGCGGTTCAGCTTGCCATATAGCCGTACCAGATCCTGCGTATCTTTCGCATCATTGATTCGCACTACCCAACCATTAAAAAGCTCTTGAACTGTCACAACTGTAATAGCGACATCTGCTCCCACTTCAGCTACCCGACGACTGACCTGTGGATGCCGCCCCAACAGTAGCGAAACATGATCAGTATCCAAAATCCAAAGACTCATATCGCATCATCTGCATCCTGATCGCGTTCCGCCTGCCATTGTGCTGCCATTTCCGCAAACTCAGCATCCCCCTCAAACATTCCAATAAACTCTGTCCACGGATTTTCTCGAACAGGCTGTTTGAGAGAGACTTCTAGTGGCAAAACTTCAACCCGACTTAGGCGATCGCTCACCAGTTCTTGAATGGCTTGTAGTGCTTCCTTCCGAGTGTCTGCCTCCACCTGGCAGTTCGCTAGTTCAGCGATCGACGCAATCGTTCGCCCTGTCTCAGTTTGCTCTAACAAAACATGAAGATTAAACGCTGACGTAGAGGAAAGCATGATATCCCTGTTTTCTAAAATCGGAGAGCTGATCAATAGCCGTCCCGTGAGGGGATTTTCCGGCTTTGCCATACTTCAATGAAAGCTTACTGCTGCGATCGTAGCGTAATGAATTAGCGATCGCGTATCGTGCCGTAAGCATACATCGGTGTCAACTTAAGACGAGGGCGAATGGAATTCGCGTCTATAAAAACAAAGTCCGCCGACGCGGACTAACCAACAATCAAGAGTTTTGTAACCCGCGCAGGCGGGTTTTGTTTGTATAGCTGCGGTTTCAACCGCCAAGCTAGCCGTTAAGTTAACTCCATCTTAATGTGACGATTCAAGAGCTTGTACTTGCGCTTCTGATAGCCCCAGTATTTTAGCGACTTGTGCAATCTCCATGCCCGTTGCTAATAAATTTCGGGCAGCTTGTAGCAACTGCGCCTGAGCTTGTTCCGTATCGGTTAAAAACCAATTGCCAGCATCATCGCACCACCGCAACCAATAACCTGGGACATCTTCAAACATCCCTTCCCAAATTCCTAAACCAATTTCTAAATCAGCTAACCAGGCGATCGGATTCTCTAGGCTAAGCGACTGCTCCTGATACTGTCCCCCATCCAGTTTGAAATAGTGCAAGCGTTGAGTATAGCGGCTATAGACGAGATAGTGAGGAATCCGCAAATATCGCTCATAGACTTCTAGCTTGGTAGGTGGTTTGGTTACAGTGGGTTCCAAAGCATTTTCTATTGAATTGCCTGCTGGAGTCGCTGATTCTGCATTCACCACTCCAGAAGTTTCATTGTAAAAGCGCCCCAAATCTTCAACCTCAGTGCCAGGAGACAAAAACTCGATCGCTACATACGGACTTTTTCCTTCTTGCCAGACGACATAACTGCGCCGCAAATCTTTGCCATCATACAAACGAGGCACATCTAAGGCTAAAAACCAGTCGGGACGCTTATACCAAAGCGGATGGTTGACATCATAGTAGAGGTTGAGGTCAGAGGCAGTAAAACAATTCTCGCGAGTGTAACCACTCAACCGGAGAGTGCGACTGAGCAATTGAGGCTGGAGATCGTGAAACTCGTCAGGCAAACCAGGCTCCTCTGGGTTCTCACTCGGTAGATCATACATTGTGGGCAATGTTTCTCGTGGCGATCGTGGCGGATCGACTTGTTCGAGTGCTGGTTTGCGAGTGATGGGAACCATAGCCAACCTCAAAGCTTGCCTTGTCCTTAGTTTTACTTCATGTTTAGGAGAAGCTGCCGCTCTTGCTCGTCCAAGTCTGCGATCGCATAACAGTTTCTCCCTAGTCGAGAAAGCTCCTCTGGTAGGGTAAACGCATCTATAGCTGTCGCCATAAAGGTTATACCGTTTCTCTATAATAATGCGCTTAATGATTGCCGCTCGACCTCAGTGTTGACTGCACGCAACAGGTTATCAATGTCCTTGACTGACGAGGATGTTATCAGGCAACTATGACGGATAATCTTTGAAGAGATAGATGCTTAACTAGCCCATGTGACGTTGAGTACAGAGTTAGCCCTTATCATCTCGCTTCACGAGTTCCTATGTCAGAAAGAGCAATAGCGATCGCCATCAATGCATCGGACGCACCGACAAGAACCAAGCCCTCGAACTATCCTGAACCGTTCGCGTCGCGCATGGTGGGCAGAGAAAAGCGCCCACTTGGGGACCTGTTTGGCCTGACGAACTTTGGTGTCAGCCTCACACGCTTAGCTCCCCATGCCGTTTCCGCCCTTCGTCACGCCCACACCAAGCAAGACGAGTTCATCTACATCTTGCAGGGACACCCAACGCTACACACGGACGAAGGTCGTACACAACTCTCTCCAGGCATGTGTGCGGGCTTCAAGGCTGGCACTGGCAACGGACACCATCTGATTAACGAAACTGATGAGGATGTCCTGTACCTTGAAATCGGGGACAGAACACCGGGAGATGAAGGAAGCTATCCTGATGATGACCTCAAAGCCCTGCTGGAGGATGGCCAGTGGAAATTTGTTCACAAAGACGGCACCCCGTACTAAACGGCTGACTCCACCATTGCCAGTAAGCAATATGGCTTAATCCTGTCCCCCGTTCCCCCAGAGCAACCCTTTTGGGCAACTGCCACCCCTGAAGAACGAGCAGAACGATTAATGCAGTGGGTACAAAGCCATCAGAATGGTGTCAACCTACCTGATGAAGCGTTACGCCGGGAAAACATCTACAACTAATGATCGGCTATCTCCTCGATTGATATTTGAATGCAACTTCGTATGAGCTGCCCATGAGAACCCCAATTCAACGAACGGCTACTCCTCCGTTACTCATGAGAACCCAAAACCAACAAACGAGAACTCATTCGTTACTAATGGGAACCCAAAATCAACAAACGGGTACTCATTCATAAGAAATGCTTTAATTTTTCTTTGTAGCGAGAAAGCGTTTATTATGAATGGGAACCCAAAATCAACAAATGGGTACTCATTTATAAGAAATACTTTAATTTTTCTTTGTAACGAGAAAGCGTTTATTATGAATGGGAACCCAAAATCAATGAATGGGTACTCATTTTAAGGAAATGCCTTCCTCTTTCTTGGAAACGAGAAAACGTTTCCTATAAATGGGAACTCCAATTTAACGAATGCGTACCCCTTCGCGTTCATCCAGTTCACTTTCCTTGAGAACACGATCGCGTTACCGATTAATGCCAACCTCAGTTCAATTAGAATTGCCATTAAATCACCAACCAAGCCTTCACCCCCATGTTTGCTCGTCCACACATTGAACAAACTGACCCGCCCTTGTCACCGAGAGAAACGCTGCCAACGATGTACGATCTTCCGAGTGAAGATCCAGAGGAACCCGGTTTGCCTGACGAATACCACATTTGGCAATCTCAGCTCTTGAGTTTTGGTTGTCAACCCCCCACCTATCTACCTGACCAAGTTTTCGTTGCCAGTGACCTCAACCTGTATTACGATGTCAACCATCCTCTTTGGTACAAGCGCCCCGATTGGTTTGTTGTAGTCGGTGTGCCTCGGCTATACGAGCAACGGGAAATGCGTCTTTCCTATGTGATTTGGCAGGAAGGTGTTCGACCCCTGCTAATGGTAGAACTCCTCTCTCCGAGTACTCGCGATGAAGATTTAGGCAACACGATCGCGCAGGCAGGCAAACCCCCAAAGAAGTGGGAGGTGTACGAGCGGATTTTGGGTGTTCCTTATTATGTTGTCTTCGATCGCTACACCGACCAGCTACAGGCATTTCAGTTACAAGGAAGCCGTTACAAAGAATTAGCCTTAACAGAGACTGAGCCGAGAATGTGGATACCCGAATTAGAGCTAGGGTTGGGGCTATGGTCAGGAGAATATCAAGGGGTTAGTCGGTTGTGGCTGCGCTGGTATGATGCACAAGGGAATTGTGTGTTAACTGAGGCAGAAGCCGAACGCAACAGAGCGATTGAAGCTGAATCTAGGGCAGCACAACTGGCAGCACGGCTAAGAGCTGCGGGTCTTGATCCAGATATGTGAACTAAGAAAGGCAGTCCCGATGAAAAAATTTCATAGCCATGAATGAAAGTGGCATTTT
>CBKWLJ010000228.1:0-14317 GCA_966675205.1 uncultured bacterium | reverse complement strand
TCAGCTTCTTGTACTGAGGGTAAGAGTCGGTCAGCCGCACCTGCAATAACCAAGACGGGTTGGGTTAATCGTCTTAGTTGCGTTTCATCTACATCAAATTCCGTCACCATAGAAATTCGCCAATTCGCCGTTTTCGCTGGTATAGACTGCATAGCATCCAAAAGGGCGCGGCGTTCGCGTGGGGCAGTCTGAGATAAGGCCGAGAGGAAGGGTAAAAGAACTAGTGCCGAAACCCCATAAAAGAATTCGGGGATCAAGCGATTCAAGTGGGCTGTCCAGACTAGTAACGGTCGTTGCTTGAAGGATGTAGCAGAGTTGATCAAAATAATTCGTTGGAAAAGATGGGGGGCTTTTAGGGCAACCTTGATGGCTAAACACCCTCCAAATGACTCACCACAGAGGTAAACACAACGAGCTGATTCCTTTTGGAGTTCCTCTTCAATCAGGTTTATAACTTGAGTCGCAAGGTCTTCCCAATTGTTTAAATCCTCTGGAGGAATTGCCAAGGCTCGAACATCAAAAGCGGTTTCTAACCCTTTGGTTTGCGATCGCAAAAGTTGACCTGTTCCATCCATACCAGGAAGAAACACAAACAGCGGATAGTTGGGGTTTAGTCGTCCCGGTGTCAGAAAACAAGGACGGCTTTGAATGTCTAGCATTGTTTACTTCCTATTTACGTCCCGACTATTGAAACAAAAAAATGGCTACCTGGCTGTTCTCGTCATGAAACCAGGAAATTAGGGAAAGGGAATTTAGACGCATTTTTTGCCAATATTGCTCGGATCAGCTCTAATTCTTTTCTCTGTGCGCCCATCACTCCCCGGCTATTTCCTGCATCTGTCTTCTTAACCAAGCAGTATTACATTTTGTCCTTTGTCCCTTGATTGAGGGGCAGCTTCTGTTTTCAACGCTTGCAAAGCATTTGTTCTCGTTGAAAAATTTCATGAAGTAATTTGGCAATTTCATCCCGGCAGGTATTGGTAAGGTGAGTGACAGCCTTTTTTGCCTGTTTTCCCTGATACTGTTCCCGGTGTTTGGGTGTAATCCAATAAGGATGTCCAATTGACACTACTACATGCTGATGAATTACCATTGGGTGCAAACCAGGTTGTGCAAATAGCGGTTCTGAGGGGTCAAATAGACGCAACAAGTACAAAGGAATTGCTGGGTGGACTGTTTCTTTAACAGAAGCGATCGCAACTGGCAGAACAGCTAAATTCTTGACAGGGGCACGCAACACCAAGTGAGCAAATCCTCGATGAAACTTACTCATTTGATCGGGCTTTGTCAAATGCACCATGGGAAAGGCTCCCTCTGGAAACACTCCCACCCACTGATGAGCTTTAAGTAGCTCAGTTGCCTGTTCAAAGAAAGCCTGCTCCCTGTATTCTGGTTCTTTGAGAGGAAAACAACCGAGTTGTTTGACAATTTCCCGCATCATCGGCACTTTCTCCATGTAGTGATGGCAAGCAATCCGGATTGGATGATTAAGTGCAGCCATCAGCAAAGGTGCATCCATGAAGCTACGATGGTTGCTGACCACCACAACTGCCGCATTTTCAGGGATACGGTCTTCATGGTAAGTAAACATCCGCGTTCTCATTGCCATGAGCAGAGAACGTGAGAGCTGTAGTGAACTATCAGAAGACATGCGTTACAGTCACCACTCAGAGCATTTAATCTTTCTTCACACTAGGTTTTGATGTTAATGTTTGACAAATGTCATAGGGTAGAACTCCTCACAGCAGATAGAATCAGAAAGAGACTGTTCCCAACGAGGGAGTTTTTTTCTAGCCTCGCCGAGTAATGCAGCCTTTGGGTAGAGATTCCAAATCCCATTGCAACAAGCCTCTCTCGAAAATTGAGCATTGATTCCTTTTTTGTAGTTGCTTTAAGAAGCTTTAAACAACATTGAGGAAACTTGACCCAGTTTTTTATAGCCATTGAGCCTTTTGCAGCACCAGTGCTGGATAAATCGGCAAAATCGAGAAGAAACTCAAATAAATACTCGTGGGCATACACTAGAAATAAAAAGTATTTTATTGTGAGGGCGGTTTTTACACTTCAAATGAGTTACACCGATACAAGTCGAGAAACCTTCGCTGTTACAACGCCGCTCTATTACGTAAACGACTTACCGCACATCGGCAGCGCATATACAACAATGGCGGCAGATACGGTAGCTCGGTTTGAAAGGCTGCGAGGTAAGTCTGTATTGTTGATTACGGGGACGGATGAGCATGGGCAAAAAATTCAGCGTACCGCTGAAAGTAAAGACTTAGATCCTCAAGTTCACTGTGACCAAGTCGCAGCAGGATTCGAGGCTTTGTGGCATAAGCTTGATATTCACTATGATCGCTTTAGCCGCACGACTTCTCCTCGTCATGCTGCAATTGTCAAAGAATTTTTTGAGCGCGTTTGGGAACGGGGTGATATATATCTCGGTCAACAAAAAGGCTGGTACTGCGTCTCTTGTGAAGAATTTAAAGAAGAACGTGACCTTTTAGAAGGACATCGATGTGCGCTCCACCCTAACAAAGAAGCCGAGTGGAGGGACGAGAAAAATTACTTTTTCCGACTTTCTAGGTATCAAAATCAGCTAGAAGCACTTTATCGGGAGCGACCTAATTTTATCCAACCTGAAAGCCGTCGTAATGAAGTTCTCAATTTTGTCAGTGGAGGGCTTCAGGATTTCTCTATTTCCCGCGTGAATCTAGATTGGGGCTTTCCAGTACCAGTTGATCCGGACCACACCATTTATGTTTGGTTTGACGCTCTACTCGGCTATGTTACTGCCTTACTCGAGCCTGATAGCGAACCCACACTAGAAAATGCCTTAAAAAAAGGATGGCCGATTGATTTGCATCTAATTGGTAAAGACATTCTGCGATTTCATGCAGTTTACTGGCCAGCTATGTTAATGTCAGCAGGAATCCCCGTACCCAAGCAGGTCTTTGGGCATGGCTTTCTTACTAAGGATGGCCAGAAGATGGGGAAAAGCTTAGGGAATACTCTAGACCCTGTTGAGTTAGTTAATCGCTATGGTGCTGATGCAATTCGCTATTACTTTCTTAAAGAGATTGAATTTGGAAAGGATGGGGACTTTAATGAAACTCGTTTTATAGATATTGTCAATGCCGACTTGGCAAATGACCTGGGGAACTTGCTCAACCGGACATTGGGAATGGCGGCTAAGTACTGCCAAGGTCGTGTTCCGGATGTCAATCGTTCAGAAATTCTAGGCGATAACCCCTTAGCAGCGATCGGGTCTAATTTGAGTGAACGTGTAGCGAAAGCTTACGAATCCTTGGCTTTCAGCGAAGCTTGTAAAGAGGTTTTTACCCTTGTTCGAGCTAGCAATAAGTTTATTGATGAACAGGCTCCTTGGAGCTTGTATAAGCAAGGAAAACAGGAAGGGGTCGAACAAGTCTTGTACACGGTGTTGGAATCAGTTAGACTGGCAGCCTACCTGTTGTCACCCATTATTCCCAGTATCAGTACCAAAATCTACCAGCAGTTAGGTTTCTTAATTGACTTTAACGAAAAAAGTTCCATGCAAGATTCAAAAACCTATGAAATTTACTCTGCGTGGGGAAGCTTACCAGCTCATCAGATCTTGGGGCAACCAAAACCCGTTTTTGCCCGATTGGAACCCGTATGATTTTATCCCCTCGTCTTGACCAAGAGATTAACAGCAGCTAATGAACATTCTGATTGTGGGGAAAGGAGGCATCAATTTTTTTTTACATAACAAATTGAGGTATAACAAGTATGTTGAATAACTTTAGTAACGACCCTGTTTTTACACCTGAACAAGTTTTAGAAAATCGCGGTCGCGTTGCTATTTTCATTGATGGTTCCAATTTATTTTATGCAGCCCTGCAATTGGGAATCGAAATTGACTACACTAAGCTGCTGGTTCGTTTAACTGCTGGTTCCCGCTTGCTACGCTCCTTTTTTTATACAGGAGTTGATCGCACCAACGAGAAACAACAAGGTTTTTTGCTATGGATGCGCCGTAACGGCTATCGGGTGATTGCCAAAGACTTAGTACAGCTACCGGATGGCTCAAAAAAAGCCAATCTAGATGTAGAAATCGCTGTAGATATGATGGCGTTAGTGGGTTCTTACGATACAGCGGTTCTGGTGAGTGGTGATGGAGATCTCGCGTATGCGGTGGATGCTGTTAGCTATCGGGGAGTTCGCGTTGAAGTGGTAAGCTTACGTTCCATGACTAGTGATAGTCTGATCAACGTTGCTGATCGCTACATCGATCTCGATAGCATTAAAGAAAGTATCCAAAAAACGCCTACAAAAACCTATACTTATCGACCATTGACAGGCATCAGTTCAATGGAAGAACAAGACCAATAATTCAGCAGTCATTAGTCATTAGTTATTAGTTATTAGTTATTAGTTGGTGTGGCTAATTTCTAACGGCTAATTGCTAATTGACCAATGACTTTTATCTCTTAGTATAGTAGCAACCTAAAAATGTTACTCCGTTTAAAACGTCCCCTTGTTTTTATTCTTTGCTGTTTTACGGTTGCTTTATTTTCTGCGTGTAATAGTGAAAATCGTACAGAAACAAAAATTAAACAGGATACTTCTGCGACCGACATTGAAGGGAGCCTTGTTTTTAAAAATATCACTTTAGATCAGGCAGATGAGCAGGGGCGTCCTCTTTGGAAAGTTAAAGCTCAGGAAGCAACTTATAGTAAGGACAAAAAAATTGCTCGGATCGAGAAACCTAGTGGAGATCTATACCAAGATGGAAAAATAGTCTTGCAAGTTTCAGCAGATAGTGGTGAAATTCGCCAAGATGGGAAGTTGGTTTTGCTCAAAGGGCAGATTACAGCTACTGACACCCGGAATGGCGCGGTTTTCAAAGGGGATGAATTAGAGTGGCATCCTAAAGAAGATTTACTCATGGTTCGCCAGAATTTGAAGGGAAGTCATCCCCAACTACAGGCAACGGCGAAAGAGGGACGCTACTTTACTCGAAAGCAGCAGGTAGAACTGCTCAATCAGGTAGTGGCTATCTCCAAAGATCCAGATTTACAAATGAAAACTGAACATTTAATCTGGCAAATTAAAGAACACAAGGTCAGTGGAGATAAGCGCATTCAAATTGAACGCTATAAAGACAAAGTGGTAACGGATCGAGTAGAGGCAGATTTGTCTCAAGTGAATCTGAAAACGAAAATTGCAACACTCAAGCAGAATATTCAGCTAACATCCGTCGATCCGCCAGTTTTGATTTCTAGTAATTCAGCCACCTGGGACACCAAGGCTGAAACAGTAGTTGCTGATCAGCCTGTAAAGATTGTGCAGCAGAAAGAGAATGTTACGCTCACAGGCAATCGAGGGCAAGTTGATTTAAAGCAAAAGGTTGCTTATTTAACAGGTGGAGTTCAGGGCATTGGCAGCCAAAATCAAGCTAAACTCTACGCTAATCAGATGAGGTGGGATATTTCAACTCAGCTGGTTCAAGCGTCGGGTAATGTGATGTATCAACAAATTAATCCACCCTTTAATACGACTGGCCCAACAGCAACGGGGAAACTTCAAGATAAAAGTATCGTTGTCAGCGGTAACCCTGGTGACAGAGTGGTAACCAAGATTATTCCTGAAGGAGCTGAACCTTAAAAAGTTAAAAATTGGGAGGACAATTGTCAACTGAATTCGGAATTGTGAAGTAAAAATTCGGAATTAAAGACGGGTAATATCAAATACCTAAATGTTTGCTACAAATCAATCTCCAAGTCCGGAGTGTCAATCCTCTGTAGCAAACTTAAGGAAAAACGATATAAGAGTCCGCAGCTTCTATCAAGCTGCTGAGATTCAAGTAGAATTGAAATCCCTCGTCAAGTGAGCCACAGGCTCTATCAATTCCGAATTCCGTTCTTCGGAGCGGGACGAAGTCTATTGCGAATTCCGAATTGTTAGCTTCCAACCTTTTTTTGGGAACCCGAAACGATTTCATTACGCTTGGAATCACCCAGAATGCCAGGAGGAGTTGAAGAGGTAC
Source organism: uncultured bacterium (assembly GCA_966675205.1). Lineage (GTDB taxonomy): Bacteria > Cyanobacteriota > Cyanobacteriia > Cyanobacteriales > Coleofasciculaceae > JBFLZA01. The sequence continues at coordinate 8,286 of CBKWLJ010000228.1, read as the reverse complement.
TCACTTGGAGAGTAGGTAGGACACCCCACTGTTTTGACAGGCGCTGTAATAATTCGTCCTGCTGTTGGCGAAAGCCATAAACATCGCCTCCCCGATTGATAATGGTAAACCAAACTAAACCCCGATCGCGCGTCGGCATGACACCAGCTAGGGCACTCACATCCCGTAGTGTTCCTGTCTTAATCGCTGTCCCTAGAGGGATATGGCGTCCCCACATGGTTCCTGCCTTGTCGATGCCAGAAACGGGGAATACGTCCATAATACTGAGTTTGTAGGGCTGCAAAAACCGATCAACAGCCATGAGCATAGCAGTGGCAGCACGAGCGGAAATCATATTCTCGACCCCCAACCCAGAGCCATTAATCAGTTGGAGTTCGTCTAGGGAGATATTGGCCAACTTTGCCGCCAAATTAGACCGAACTTCAGCACCACCGAGAGATTTGGTCAGCATATCTGCCATTTGGTTGTTGCTTTGGATGTTCATCTCCTTAAGAATGTGAGTCAGGGGTACTGATTTGTGACGGAGTAACAGGGATGTAGTTTGGGAAAGGGGATTGGCCGTTACTTTAACACCTCCTGCGATCGCGATTTGGGGTTTTGGTGTGCCTTTGGGCATCAGGTTATATCGATAACTAAAATTTCGCGTCCACTGTTGAGGAGTGAAGGCTTGCCGGAGTAACTGACCGGAAACCACGGGATTTTCCTCATAATTCACAGAAAAATCGCCAACGATCACTAAATTTCCATTAATTCTACGAATTCCCATGCGGTTGAGGGTATTTCCCAGTGCGATCGCTTCATCCCAAATAAATAGGGGGTCGCCTCCCCCAGTGATCACCAAATCTCCCTGTAATACCCCATTCTTCACTGGGCCAGTCGCACTGACTAGCGTTTCAAACTGATGATCTGGCCCCCATTGATGCAGCGCTGCCAGGGTTGTCGCAACTTTCGTTAATGAAGCGGCTGGCAGGGGCACTTGCTCTTGGTGCTTAGCGATAACGGTCGTTTCTGATTGAATCCATATTCCTTGATGACGTACTACTGCCCCTTTCGCACTCAAGCCTTGCAGATATTGGCGCACGATCGCTTCAGCGGCTGGATCGGGCAGATTCGACAGGGTAAACAAAGGCATTTTCTGCCACGCTAGGAGTTGGGCAGTATTGGGAGTCGCTGCTTGTAAACCCATGATTTTAAAGAGTAGAGCGGCCACTCCTGATGCCATGAGGCCAGCGCCAAATCGTTGTAACATTCCTTTCCCTTCGCTACGGAGCTTCATTTTAAAGACTTGATGACAATCCTGAAAAGTTTTCTTCACGCAGTTTTATAAGATGTCAGGCAGATTACAGTTGGTTTAATGTTGCGTAGGGTGCTTCTGGTAGAATTTTTAAGGTTTCTATCACTTTGATCAATGGCATCGACTCGCGCACGGATCGCAATTGACGCTATGGGAGGGGATCATGCCCCCAAGGAAATCGTTGCTGGAGCTCTTAGGGCACAGGCCGAGTTGGACGTAGACGTTTTGCTAGTAGGAGACCCTCAAGCAATTGAATCTTCTCTCAAGCAACACACCGCTTCGTCTCAACTAGAAATTGTTCCCGCTGAAGATGTCGTTGCCATGCATGAAGAGCCTTTGTTGAGCTTGAAGCGCAAGCCCAAAGCCTCGATCAATGTGGCAATGAATTTAGTGAAGCAGCAACGTGCTGATGCTGTGGTTTCTGCCGGTCACTCCGGTGCGGCAATGGCAGCAGCTCTACTCCGTTTAGGACGCCTTAAAGGGATTGATCGTCCGGCAATTGGGGCGGTGTTTCCAACAATGGTGGCGGGAAAACCCGTGATTGTTTTGGATGTGGGGGCAAATGTGGATTGTCGCCCTAAGTATCTAGAGCAGTTTGCGGTCATGGGTTCAATCTACAGCCAGTATGTGTTGGGGATGGATGAACCCAAAGTCGGATTGCTCAATATTGGCGAAGAATCGACAAAGGGCAACGATTTAGCCATCCGCACGCATCAGCTACTCGAAGAGAATCCAAGAATCACCTTTATTGGCAATGCTGAAGGCAGAGATGTTCTCTCGGGTAACTTTGATGTTATCGTCTGCGATGGTTTTGTCGGTAATGTGTTACTCAAATTTGCTGAAGCAGTCGGCGAGATCATGCTGCAAATCCTGCGTGAGGAACTCCCGCAAGGTATCCAGGGTCAACTCGGTACAGCACTGCTGAAACCTAACCTAAGGCGAATTAAGCAGCGCATTGACCATGCAGAACATGGTGGAGGGTTACTCCTAGGGGTCGCGGGAATCTGTATTATTAGTCACGGGAGTTCTCAAGCTCCATCCATTTTTAACGCGATTCGCTTAGCTAAAGAAGCGATCGATAATCGGGTGCTTGAACGAATTCAGTTGAAGGATTTTCACGAGGATGAGCAATCAGCCGCCAGCAGTAAGAGAGGAGAGGAGTGACGAGTGAGGAGTCAGCAATCAGCAGTTAGCTCTCAACAGTCCAAGGCTACTAGGCTGGAACACTCTTGGATGGCAGGATGGCTCGCTTCGGGTTCGTTACCTCCTACTCTTGACCAACTTACGCTTGAGCTTCTGCAAATCCCAACAACTGAGGGAGAAAGGTTTTGAATCAATTAGACGCAGGTATCGCTATTACCGGAAGCGGTTCCGCAACACCAGAGGTTATTCTCGATAACTCTTTACTCAGCCAGATGGTTGAGACATCCGATGAGTGGATTACGACTCGGACGGGTATTCGCGAACGCCGTGTGATGGACGCACAAGGGAGTCTGACTACGATCGCTACCCAAGCGGCCCAAAATGCGATCGCCATGGCAGGAATTGCCCCTACAGACTTAGATTTAATTATCCTGGCAACCTCGACGCCAGATGACCTATTCGGCACTGCTTGCCGAATTCAGGCAGCACTAGGAGCCTTCCAAGCGGTTGCTTTTGATATGACGGCGGCTTGTTCTGGGTTCGTCTTTGGCTTAGTAACGGCAGCTCAGTTTATTCGCACAGGCACTTACAAAAATGTATTGCTAATTGGTGCGGATGTCCTCTCACGCTGGGTAGATTGGTCAGATCGCGGTACCTGTGTACTATTTGGAGATGGTGCTGGGGCGGTTGTGATGCAAGCAAGCCAGAGCGATCGCTTCTTAGGGTTTGAACTCCGCAGCGACGGTACTCAAAATAAATCGCTTCAGCTTGCCTACGAAGCACAAAATCAAGAAATTGTCAACGGCATTAATGTTGCTCAAGGCACTTTTGAGCCGATCACGATGAACGGTAAAGAAATTTATCGGTTTGCCGTGCAAAAGGTGCCGGAGGTGATTGAGAAAGCCCTCTTCCGGGCAAATCTCAGCACGGCGCAGTTAGACTGGCTGCTGTTGCACCAGGCCAATCAACGCATTCTTGATGCCGTTGCTCAACGTCTTAATATTCCATCAGAAAAAGTTCTGAGCAATCTTGCCCGTTATGGCAATACCTCTGCCGCTTCGATTCCCCTTGCCTTAGATGAAGCAGTGCGGCAGGGTAAGGTACAACCGGGTGATGTGATTGCGGTAGCTGGTTTTGGTGCAGGACTAACTTGGGGAGCGGCTATTTTCCAGTGGGGGGTTAATTAACAGGTTAAACAGTAACTTTATTCTGAAAATAGGGGTCAGGGATCAGGGGCTAGGAGAGATGAATTCTCATCCACTTCGTTGTGAACTCGCGTTCATGGATTCTATCTAAACAATAAGGTTCCAAGGCAGACAGCACAAGCGATAAGAATTTTCATTCCGCGAGTTGTGCGATACCGCACATGGTGTCTAATCTGACAATAGGAGTGGTAGAGCCAAGTCCGAAATCATTGATAGGTTAGGGTAGATAAAGAGGTATTAGATACAAGAGATAGGTTTAGCCGAACCTTGTACTTCTAACCCATTGTTCTTGCCCAAACTCAGCCTTTCATCATGAAATTCAACCAACTGCTTAGCAGACTGCAAAAATTCCTGCGGCGGCTTGGTGTCACAAAAATTTGGGGGCTAACCGCTATCCTCCAAATTTCAATATTGTTAATCTTTTTCCTCACTTGGCCGACTTCGCCACCTGTGAACCTGACTTTGGTGATTCCAGCGTCTGACGCCACCTATTGGTCATCGTTGACGGACGGTTTTGAAGCCAAACACCCAGATATTCGGATTCGCCTGGTACAAGTAAAAAATCGCCAAGGTGACCTCACAGAAAAGCTAAAAGAGTTTCATACCCTTAACTTTCTAGCAGGGAATTCCTATGACCTGATTTATATGGACATCATCTGGGTCAGTGAGTTTGCCGAGAAAGGTTGGCTAATGAACTTATCCGACCGCATCTCACCCAAGGAATTGGCAAAATTCACAACGAGTGATGTCGCTGCTGGGCGCTACAATTCAGGTCTATATCGCATTCCCTTTAGTTCAAATATCGGTTTGCTTTACTACCGTAAAGATTTATTGCAGGAGGCTGGATATCAACCGCCTGAAACATTTCAAGAATTGATACAAATCTCGCAAGCCCTACAAAAACAAGGGAGCGTTAAGTGGGGTTACTTGTGGCAAGGGCGGGAGTATGAAGGTTTATCGGCGATGTTTGTGGAAGTGCTGTACGGCTATGGCGGGTTTTGGATTAACCCTGCTACTCAGGAGGTGGGACTCGATCGCCCGGAAGCGATCGCAGCCGTTCAATTTTTACTCAGCACCATTGAGAAAAACGTTTCTCCAGCAGCCGTTATTTCCTACAGCGAAGACGAATCGCTAGCAGAATTTCAGCAAGGAAATGCCGTTTTCCTTCGGGGTTGGCCAGATCGGTGGGCGACACTCAATGCTCAAGACTCTCCAATTCGGGGTAAAGTTGGGATTCAACCAATCAGGCTTCATGCCCAAGGTCATAGCGGTGGCAGTTGCAATGGCAGTTGGGGATTAGGTATTGCTCAAACCTCAAAGCATCCTGATCAAGCTTGGAAAGCGATTGAGTACCTCACCAGTGCCCAAGGTCAGCGTCAGTTTATTCTAGAAACATCTCATCTACCCAGCCGTAAGACGTTATTTAGGGATTCAGAACTTGTTGAGAAATATCCCTATTTTCCCCAACTTGTAACAGCCATTCAGTCCTCAGTTTTACGTCCTCCCATTCCTGAATATGCTTCAGCTTCTGAAATATTACAGCGTTATCTCTATGAAGCATTAGCCAAGCAACGCAGTCCCGAACAAGCGATGAAAGCCGCAGCCTTTGAAACTCGGAAATTACTCAATCAATGATTTTTTTGAATTTGAGTTGGAGAGCTTTCTTCTCGGAAAACCTGCCATTGATTCTCTTGTTGCTTTTGAAACCAGAGCAACCCAGTTACCAGTACAAATGAGAAAAGAACAAAATTCAGGCAAAGTAACCAGGGTGGAGTAGGTGAGGATTGGGCTGTTACAGCTTGTGGAGGTAAACTTAAACCGGAGGGAGATGGCAAGGTTTCGATGGTTTTGTCAGCTAAATGCTTCAAAATATATGAGGTATTAGGTGGTCGCTGAATTGGAGATGGAGCCATGAGGTAATCAATCCAATCAGCGAGGGAGGAGGACACCTGAGGAGCATAATCTCGCCAATTGAACTGTTCTGGATGTTCAGACAATTCAAGAGGAGATTTTCCAGTTAGTAAATGAGCGAAGGTGCGACCGAGGGCGTAAAAATCTGATTGCGGAATTGCTTCACCCCGAAGCGCTTCTTCAGGTGTATAACCAGCCGACCAAACGCAAGTAATCTCTCCTCTACCACTCACTTTAATGATATAAGTCTGGCTCATCTCCCTCACTGTACCAAAATCAATCAGCACTAGCTGACCTGTTGGTCGCCGCATAATATTAGATGGCTTAATATCGCGATGAAAATATTTATTTTTGTGGAGATATTCCAAAATTTCTAGCAGTTGCCTTAGCCAGTTGAGAGCTTCTTCTGAAGAAATAGAACCGTTGCTCTCAACCCAGTCTTGTAAAGTATCTCCCTCTACTTTTTCCATGACGAGGCAGTGCAACAATTGAGTTCGATGGGGTACTGTAATGGGAAAATAACCATCTCCAAGGGAGATTTTAGGAATACCTGGATGATTGAGCTTGGTTAAAATATCTGCTTCTTGTTCAAACAAACGAATTAACGTACTATTATTTTTTTTTAAAACTTTTAAAACTTTGTATCTAGAGCCGATCGCGGCTTCAACACCCAAATCTTCAACTTCAAATATTTCTGCTTGAGCGCTTGAATACAGGGGTCTGAGTGGAGCAACGAGTCGATATCGATTCTTGATTGACAATGGAGTGCCACAGGATTGACAAAAATTTTGGCAACTTGGGTTCTCACGCTGTCCGCATTTGGAATTGATGCAGTAGACAACTCGATTTTGAGAAGAGGGTTGTCTCTGGGTTGTGGATGAGGCTGGCATAAGCACCTCGCTCAAGAAACTGTTAAAGATAATACATTTTAAACTGATAACTTTTCTGGGAAGGTCAGAAGTTGGGGTGTAACTTCCATTACGGCTGGTGGTACGAGAAAATACAATAATCCCTTCCTAACATAGGAAGGGATCATGATGATATTGAATGAATGGTCGTCTATAGGCGTTTAACTCGCAACTTGAAGTTGAGCTGCCTTCTGGGTGTTTGAATTTCGATTGGCTGAATCCTTAAGAGAACGGACGAATTCAGCTCGCAGACGGTGCATTTCATCAATGGTTCTCCCCTTCATGAAAGCTACTCCGGCCAATCCAGCTTCTGTCCAGCGAGAACGCTCAGCAACAGCGGCCATAATAGTATCGGCCAGATGGCTAACGTTACCGGGTTCAAAACTCCAGCGTGGTTCCAGTCCGTTTAGGGATGTCTCAAGCGTGACAGTGCTTGAATGAATTAACGCACACCCCGAAGCCGCAGAATCATACGCGACTCTCTGTTCCTCTAAACCCCGTGTCGGTACGAATACGATGTGATAAGACCGCAACCGTTCAAAGAATGGAGTTCCGTAGTGGACGGGTTCTACAAAGCGGATTTTATCAGCATGGTCGCGTGCAAGAGAAACCAACTGCTCCTTGTACGGGCCAAAACCCATGACATCAAGCTGCCAAGGAGATATGCGATCGCCAAGAGAGATCAGAGATTGGATCACATCATCAATACCTTTCCAAGGCTCGAATCGAGCAGGCACGATCATCCGAATTGGCTCATCAGAGGATTGTTCAAACTTTCGCCTTACCTCATCTTCCTGCGCCAAGTCTCCCGACTGAAGCCAGAAGGCTTGACTTGGTAGTGAGCGTTGCGCCAAGTGACTATACCGTTGCTGTACTCCAGCACCGACAAAGATTGTCCCATCCGCATCGGCAACACGCCGCTTGATTTGTGCGTCTACGAGTCCCGATCTGAGTGCTAACCATCCACCACTTCTTTCCAGCAAGGATACAGGGTCGCTGTCTAAGCAGAATATACGGATTCCCTTGGCATATCGGCGTCCGACTGCATGACTCACTGTTGATACATCCCAAAGATAGGGCCCACAGACTGTATGCCACACCGAGGCATCACGCGCTTCCTCAATCAATGCTGCCCTCACGGCTAGATATCGGAACGGCCAACTCCGCAATCCTCCACTCCAAGGTAAAAGGCGAAACGAAAGTCCCGGATAATCGTCCAAGCAAATGTTCACGGAATCTTCCATAGGTGCGTTTCCAGGATGCCTTGGACAGATAATTCGTAGTTCAGGTTGATATTTGTGATGTGTGAGAAGATCACGAGCTAACCCCGTAGGAAGTGACACATGTTTCTCATCTGCTGAAAACACAGGAATGGGGAAGGTTATTTTGTACATGCTATTCCTTTTGTTAGGTTACGGTAATCTGCGTCGGTCGTAATGAAACGGATTCAAAGCCTTCTCTAACTTTTGGCTTAAAACAGGTTTTTCAAGCCTTTTCAAATATAACTAACTTCTCATTAAATGTTCTGCCTTTTAAAAATTGATTTGTATTAATCAAGAGTTAATTGTTTTTACTTTTTCTCATTTTTCAAAAAATAAAATTGATCTCACACCCCACGCTGAACGTCAAGTCGATTCCATAAAGATTAAACAAATGCAACTAGATTCTCTTTTGAAGAGGAAATTATGGGTAAAATCAAGACCTTAATCTTTGAATTCTGGGGAGCAATTACACAATATGAGACTTCTGAGATGTTGTCATTGCAAGGGGGATCTAACGATTTTGCAAGAAAAACCAGCTTAAATGTTCTTTAATCGATAATATA
>CBKWLJ010000227.1:0-14338 GCA_966675205.1 uncultured bacterium | reverse complement strand
TTTGCATCTTTGATGAATATGCCGACTTCATGGCAGAAAAAGAAGTTCGCAACGCCTTGGAACTAAGCATCAAACGATTGGGAGCAATGGCAAGAGCGGCTGGTATTCACTTAATTATTGCCACCCAACGCCCAGAAGCGGGTGTTGTTACTCCCATTATCCGCTCCAACTTACCTGGACGAGTTGCCCTACGTACCGCAAGCGAAGCCGATTCAGCGATTATCTTAGGCGGTAAACAAACAGAAGCCGCTTACTTGCTAGGTAAAGGGGATTTACTGTATCAAGTTGGTTCTCAGTTGCAGAGGTTACAGAGTTTATTTGCAGCAAAGATTCAACTGCCTGGATAAAAAATGCGATCGCATTTCGCTTTAGGCAGCATCCGGATTGAGGTCAATCATCTGATTGGTAGTATAAGTACCAATTGGAGTCCAAATCAGATAAGGAACTAATAACAGAGCAGCCATTCTAGAGATTGGCAGAATTGCTAGTGTTAGCAGCACTGCTGAAATCAGTCCCATCGATCCTAACACCTTGCCAACGGTAAGGCTGCGACTCCTCAAGGTAGCTGGAATATAAGCAACCGTAACAATTTCTACTATCAGGTACCCAACCATTAGTGACCAAGTTTTAAGGCTGCCTGGGTCTTTTTCCCATACAAAAACCGCAGAGATTGCTCCGCAAATAAAAATGACCGTCCAAATAAAGGGAATTGCAGGTTCAAAAAATAGCCACCGAGGCCGATCTAAACGCTTTACCCAAGGAATATCACGGGGTCGAAACAAGCTACTCCCTAGAGCGACTAAAAAGGTCACGCTACCAATTACCATCCAACTTTCCATCATCTGTTCCCCAAGACTTGCTGCATTCAAAAGCTCTTCATTACGTGAAGAGGTCAACTTATTTAGATTCTGTTCAATTAACAAGTCGCTTTAATCAGTCACAGGGCAGAAAAGATTAGCTGTGATTTCCATTGAGTTTGATACTCTTGTATTCCCCTATACCCTCAGAAAACCGATGACTAATTTCAGTAAGCTGAGATACATCTAAATTGCGTACCCTGATGATGGATAAACAGTCTTTTCCTTCTGCCCTAGAGCCTCCTGCCTTGGAGCCTTCTTGCACTAGCTAAGAAACCCAGGACTTACGCAAATTTACCGTTGAACCGCTATCTGTAAGGGCACGACAGGTTGTGTCCCCTACTATATAGAGGGTCTGTGCGTAAGTCCTGAAACCGCTAAGATAAAAGCATCTTCCTCCAGTGGCAAAGTGAATGGGGTACGTCATTGCAATTATCAATATGAAAGGCGGGGTTGGGAAAACGACAACCACCGTCAACCTAGCGGCTAGTCTTGCTAAAGATCATGGGATGCGAGTGTTAGTTGTCGATCTAGATACGCAGATTAATGCTACCCTCAGCTTGATGCCGCCACTTCACTTTGCTCAGCTCAGGAAGGAAAGCCGCACGTTAAAGCAATTAATCTATCAAGTCGTTCAACCGGATACTCAACCAATCATTCCCATTCAAAATATCATTCAGCGCAACATTTGTCAGGTTAATGGGCTTGATTTATTACCTGGAGATATTGAGCTTTATAATGATTTTTGGTTAGCTACATCTCTTTATTCACAGTCTAGTAATAACCAGCAAGATTTTGAGAAAAACTGGAATGCTTTTGAAAACAGTCTAGTAGAAAGTATTCTCCAGCCAGTTGCTCAAAATTATGATTTAATTTTGTTGGATTTTCCCCCAGGGGATTATCTGCTCACTCGCAGTGGCATTATCGCTAGTGATTTTTATTTAATCCCCGCTAAGCCAGAACCCTTATCCGTTGTTGGGATTGGGATACTGGAAGGTCACATCAAGAAACTCAAAAACAGCGATCGCACTCATATCAGTCTACTCGGTATCGTCTTTTCTTCCCTCGGTCATGCCACTACCATGGCTCAAAAAGTCAAGAATCGACTCACGGATGAATTTGGTGGAGACAAAATTTTTACCACAGAAATTCCTCGCAACGTTGCTGTTGCAAAAGCTGTCGATGAATTTCAGCCAGTAGTACTCACAGAGCCCAATGCCACTGGGGCAAAAGCGTTTACCGAGTTAACACAAGAATTTTTGCAGAAACTCGCAAAGGTTTTGGCATTAAAGAAAAACTTATCTTCTGAAAGTTAGAGTAAGAAAGCTTTAGTGCAAGAAGGCAGAAGATATAAGGCAGTAGGCAAAAGAGAGACAAGTTTGTACAGTCAGCTTGTTCAATTTTTAGAACGGGTGGGTTATTTTCTCCACACTACACTAGCCTAATCCCCTTCAACAGAATTCGGAATTGTGAAGCAAGAAATTCGGAATTAAAGCCCGATAAGAGTCCCCAGCTTTTCTAAATAGCTGCTTATATTCAGGTCGGTCTCGCATTCTCATCTGAATATAGCGTTTTAAATGAGTTGTAAACCTAGATAATTTTTTCTTTCTTGGAAAAAAATCCCTATTGCTTTCCCCTCTTGCTTTTTGCCCTTTGCCTTTTGCCTTTTACACACCGTTGCTGTGTTTACGACCCCAATAAAAACGCTATATCAATTCCGAATTTCAAATTGCGAATTGCCAATTGTTACTTCGCCCTTAGGTAGTATGTCTCTTTCTAGAGGTCAACTACGAATATTTAACCTAGTCTTATTGAAGAATAAGCGTTACATAATAAAACCCTAAGGAAACGAATGTTACCCCAAAATAATACTCAAACTCTCTCCACCGAACAACTGCTAAATCTAGTAGGAGCTTTGGCAATAGTCAGTGCTGCGGGAGGTTTTATTGCTATTTCAGCATTATCTCAGACACAAACCGCAATAGTTCCAGCTCAAGCCCAAGCCGTTACTCCTCTAATCGCCAGTGCTGCCGCCAACCTCTTGCAGACTGATAGTGTGAATAGTGCGATTTCCGTAAGTAATGCGTCAACTCCTAGTGACAGTATGCTGACTTCAGATAGTTTTGTAACTGATGGCATTGCCCTGAAACAATGATCACACAAATGGCTCGCTTAGATCACTTGGATCTTGTGAGCAAAATAAATGTCTCTCTATACTACAGTCGGTAGTATGAAGAGGCTGTACTATCTTAACGCCCGCTAGCTCCAGCGGGTTTTTTTAGGGTATCTTTATCTATCAACCGACTAAACAGTCATACCGAATCGGATTGAATAGCCGTAGTGCAGACTGGCGCTCCTGATAGGGGTATTTAACTGGAAATGAGTTCGCCTGCTGTTGCGAGCGCTCTATGAGCTATCTTTTAATCTTTAATGGATTTTAATATTTTACTGGTTTTTGTGTTGTTTGAGTAAAGTTATCCCATTAACCTGGCTTTTCCTGCTTCATTGAATTATTCTGTAATTAGCAGCTGCTCAGGCAACTTCTCCAAAAAGTAAAGATTCCAAAAATGGATGACACAAGGAGAGGAAGCGAGCTTATTTGAAAGTGTTAACTTAAAAGTCTATGATCAAAGCCGCCCTGAACAGGCGGCTTTGAGGGCTTGTACGCAGCTAGCAACCTTTTAAAATTAATCGGGTGAGGAGCTCGTTTTTCCCCAACTATCAGGTTTGTCGGGTGCAGGTAGGAAGGAACAAATATTCGAGTATTTTGGTCTGAAGACTACTGAGCAGTTGGGTGCCAATTTACCATCAGAAAATTCTTTATAAACTTAAAAATTTATGGTGGAGGAACAAGCTATGGAGCCTCCTTGTGAAAAGCCTGCTATAAACGTTTGTGCTACAATCAAGTGTCCTTTTTTCGAGCTTAAACTTAATAGTGGTAAATGCCCTAGATACAGTCAGGCTAGTCAATGTCATCTCAGAACTGTAGCAGACGTTCAATCTAATGGCTTTTGGTTAATTGCAGCAGAGGGCAGCGATCTCAAATCGCTCAAGAAAGTCAATGATCGTTTCTTGGCTAAGGACAAAGCAAGTCAAAAACAAATAAAGCTGTTAAGTTTGAAGGCATCTCAACCTCATGAGGGCAGTACTGAAGTTCAGACTTCTTCTGCTTTGGAAGCGAAGATGCCGACAGGGGGCTAATAGGATGTAGTCAGCGATCGCAAGCTCTAGAAGTTACACTGCAAGAGCTAGGAATCGATCCAATTTAACTGTGACAGAAATAAGAGTGCAAGTTGAAGAAAAGGGCGATCGCATCGATCGCTACCTTTCCCAGCAACTACCGGATTTATCGCGATCGCGCATCCAACAACTGATCGAACAAGGGCAGATTCAGGTTAACGAGCAAGCCTGCACGTCCAAAAAAGCAACCGTGCAAATCGGCGATCGCATTTGTGTTACCATCCCCGACGCCAAACCCTTGGAGTTGGAACCCGAAGCAATCCCGTTGGAGGTTCTTTATGAAGACGACTCTGTGATCATCATCAACAAACCGGCTGACTTAGTGGTTCATCCCGCAGCCGGACATGAAAGCGGCACTCTTGTCAACGCCCTCCTCGCCCACTGCTCAAATCTGGCGGGAATTGGTGGTGTGCAACGTCCGGGAATTGTCCATCGATTGGATAAAGACACAACAGGAGCGATTGCGATCGCTAAAACTGACCAAGCCCATCAACATCTACAAGCCCAACTTAAAGCCAAAACCGCCCGACGCGAATATTTGGGTATTGTCTACGGTGCCCCATCAACAAACCGGGGTACTATCGACCAACCGATTGGACGCCATCCTGTAGACCGAAAAAAAATGGCGATCGTGCCCGTAGAAAAGGGTGGACGCCTTGCCGTAACGCATTGGCAAGTTCAAGAACGCTTGGGTAACTACACCCTGATGCACTTCCAACTCGAAACAGGTCGTACTCACCAAATTCGTGTCCATAGTGCCTATATGGGGCATCCCATTGTCGGTGACCCTTTATACAGTTCTGGTCGATCTGTAGGTGTTAATCTACCTGGTCAAGCCCTACATGCGTGGAAACTCACCTTACAACATCCCGTTTCTGGGGAGTGGATTGAAGTAACTGCGCCTTTGCCTAAAACTTTTACTACTCTCTTGGAAGTCCTCCGACGACGGATTGCTTCTCCAAAATGACATCACTCCCAAATCAACTCATAGATTTGGGCGACTCGCTTGGTTAAAAAGTCACCCAATTTTGGATTTTAGATTTTGGATGCCCCCACGAATGAATTCAGGGGCTTGTTTTTTAATCCAAAATCCTTGCATCGCAAATCTAAAATCGCATTGGTCAAGAGTTTTGTATCCAAATGCAACGCTACAGTTTTAATGAAAAAAGTTTCTTGAGAACTCTCAGGGCAAACCGAGTTCCCAATTTTCCGTTAATCTCTCGGCTGATTTCCACAAGTCAGGCAAGCCTCCATCAACAGGAGGAGAGGTTCACCACAAAAAACACAACTTCCGTGTAATGACTCCTTCGCTGAATTTTGAGACTGCTTCCGACACTTCAAGCACCCGAAAAACCCATCCTGACTTGTGACAGCAGCGTGGTGGCATTTCGGACAGGGGGCAACTTTCCAAGTAATATTGAGCATCGCTTTCAGACAAATGGTGAAATTTGCTGCTCACTCAAAATCCAGCCGTTTTCGGACTGCCGTTGTGCAATGGCGACAAGAAGCTCTTGTGCTCATTCTTGAACTTGGATTGTGAACTAAGCTAGCAACGATAGTTTGGCACAAATTTCTTCATCTGTCTGTAGGCATATTTTTTTGAAATTAAGAATTTATAGAGAGGATAAGTCAGACCCATGAGTGTACTCACAATCAAGTCATGAAAATCCCTAACTTGGGCTACGCTTCATTGCGCTAACCACCTTCTAACCTTCCAATCTTCAACCTATTTTCCAGCGAGAAGCGCTGTTTCACCCCAAGGAACAGCGGAAAACTGTAATCAATACTACATATTAAGCATATTGTTAAGAAATATAGATAAAATCCCCCCCCTCCCGATAACTGGCATCCTGAGAGTAAAAATGCCTAGTTGAAGAGGATACAGGTATTTTTTCTGAGTGGAAATCTGAGTTTTATTCACAAAACTACATTAAGTTTTTTAAATAAAATTAGGAGATTAACTCCTCAAGGTTAGAGAGATTAGGACTTGAGGAAAATTAAAGCTATTGTAAAGTTGCTTTATAAGTTGTAACAAATATCAGGAAAAGGTCATTGTATAAATTAAACCTAAAGGCATTCATGGCAAAGAAAAGTCATGCAGAGCCACTCTTTTTGAGATTTCCAAAATTTTCATAATTGAGCGAGATTATTTCATAAGTAATCTTCGTTCATGGCAAATTGTTTCCTTATTTTATAGAGGTGACAATCCGCTACTTTACATGGAAATTTTTGCATGACTCTCTAGCTTTTTATTTGCTGAAAATAGCCTTGTCCAAGCTAAGTTCAGAGCTTGGAGTTGATTTAAAAAATTGCCGTTATCAAGATAGGAGAAATTAGCAAAATGCTTGACGCTTTTTCCAGAGTAGTTGACCAAGCTGACAAAAAAGGTTCTTACCTGAGTGAAGACGACATCAATGCTCTCTCAGCAATGGTTGGTGATAGCAACAAGCGTTTAGATGTGGTTAATCGCCTCACCAGCAATGCTTCTGCGATCATAGCCAATGCCTATCGCGGCATCGTGGCAGAGAATCCCCAAGTGTTTAACCCTGGCGGTGCTTGCTTCCACCACCGCAATCAAGCAGCTTGTATTCGTGACATGGGCTTTATTCTGCGCTACGTCACCTACTCAGTGCTAGCGGGAGATTCTAGCGTCATGGACGATCGCTGCTTGAACGGACTGCGCGAAACTTACCAAGCTTTGGGCACTCCAGGTAATGTCGTCGCTTCTGGTATCCAAAAAATGAAAGATGCTGCGGTTGCGCTTGCAAATGACCCGAATGGCATCACTCGTGGAGATTGCAGCCAACTGATGTCTGAATTAGCAAGTTATTTTGATCGCGCTGCTGCGGCTGTTGCTTAAAATAGCGATTTTTGACACCATTTTTCAACTCATTTCTTGTACAAACCTAAGCAATAGATAGGAGAAAAAGATAACCATGAAGACCCCCTTGACTGAAGCGATCGCTGCTGCTGATGTGCGCGGTTCTTATCTGAGTAACACCGAAATGCAAGCCGTTTTTGGTCGCTTCAACCGTGCTAAAGCAGGTTTAGAAGCTGCAAGAGCGTTCGCTAAAAATGGACAAAAATGGTCAGAGGCAGCTGCTAATCATGTCTATCAAAAATTCCCTTACACTACCCAAATGCAAGGGCCTCAATATGCCTCTACTCCTGAAGGAAAGTCCAAGTGCGTTCGGGATATTAACCATTACTTACGCACCATCTCCTACTGCTGCGTGGTAGGTGGAACTGGTCCGTTGGATGAATATGTAGTGGCAGGCTTAAATGAATTTAACAGTGCCCTCGGTTTGTCTCCTAGCTGGTACGTCGCAGCCCTAGAATTTGTCCGCGACAATCATGGTCTTAGCGGCGATGTCGCTGGCGAAGCCAATATCTACCTCAACTATGCAATTAATGCCCTGAGCTAGGATACTTTTTGGGTCTGAGAGTTAGGCAGTTGTTGATTCCGATTAACAAGTGCTAAATTCTTAGACCCAATTTTATTAAAGGTTTGAAGGTGGAAGTTTGAATATGATTTCGATACCTAAATCCTAAAACCTGAAATCACAACTTTAACAAAATGGAGTACTTTAGCAATGATGACTTCAGTCAAAGAGCGTTTTGGAATTAGCGAGTATACCACCCAAAAAGCTGAGCTTCGCCCCAACTGGACAGAAGAGGATTTGCAAAAGGTCGTTCGTGCTGCCTACACACAAGTGTTTGGACGTATCGGAGTTTATGCAGGCGAACGCTTTGCTAGCGCTGAATCTCTATTACGCAACGGCAAGATTAATGTGCGGCAGTTTATCGAGATTTTGGCCAAATCTGAGTTTTATAAAGAACGCTTTTTTTACAACAACTCCCAAGGGCGTTTTATTGAGTTGAACTACAAGCATTTACTGGGTCGTGCCCCTTATGAGCAAGCAGAAGTTTCTTACCACGTAGATCTATACGCTTATCAGGGCTACGATGCGGAAATAGAGTCTTATATCTACAGCTCAGAATATGAAAATGCTTTTGGCAATTTTATTGTCCCTTATCACCGTGGCTTTAATTCCATTCCAGGAATGAAGACGGTTGGATTCAATCGCCTCTTCAGTATTTATCGAGGTGATGGTAACAGTGACAATGCTCAGTTCGGAGGGAAAAATTCTCGGTTACGGTGGAATGTGTCTAGGAATATGTCCAACACCATTATGCCACCTACGTCGGTAGGAAGAATGAGTTCGTTCAAAGCTGTGGGAGAAGCGACTTTATTCAGCTCTCCAGTACAAGGAGACAAGCGGTTATTCCAAATTGAAGTACTCCAAGGTGGAGTAGGGACTAAGGTGCCTGTGCGTCGGAGCAATCAGGTTTACACGGTTCCTTATGATCAACTCTCGGCTAAATACCAAGAAATTCATAAGAGAGGGGGAAAAATCATCAATATTAGACAAGTTTCCTCAAACTAACCTTTCTTAATAATTCGTAGTTCGGAATTCGGAATTCGTAATTGATAGACGCTGCGACTCGCTGCGCTAAAAGATGGGGATTTAATTCCCAACTGATAGATAGACCACTTTGAGAAGTTAGGCTTTATGAGCTTCGTACAGAACTCGCGTCATGAAAATCCTTCTCTGTGCGTCTTGAGCGCCTATTTTTCAAACAGGGATTTTAGCCCATCTTTTAATTACGAATTACGAATTCTTTCCCAAATTTCTAATCCACTTTCCCTTTCTCCTCTTGTTCTATCTGTACGCACAATCCAAATTCCAAAAATTCATCTTTAAAATCGAATGACTACGGCTGCTCCCTCTGAACCTATCCTTTCTCCTGAAACTGCGATCGCGGCTTTGAACGACTCAGATAATCAAATTCGCTATTACGCTGCCTGGTGGCTGGGAAAGCATCAAGTACAGTCAGGTTGTGCAGCTTTGTGTGAAGCACTTAAGGACGAACGCTATCGCACTGATGCGGGTGGGTATCCCCTACGCCGTCAAGCCGCACGAGCACTCGGACACCTCAAAAATCCCCAAGCTGTACCCGCTTTACTGGAAGCTTTAGATTGTGAAGATTTGCGCTTGCGGGAAGCTGCCATTCAAGCGTTAGCAGCGATTGGTGATACTCGTGCAATTCCCTTGTTACTCAATCTTTTGCAATCAGGCAAAGAACAACCCTTAGAAGTCTTGATTGAAGCACTCGGCACCTTCAATGTTTGGCAAGCTCGTCCACTCGTTGAACCGTTTCTTAATCATGCTTCTGAGCGAGTTCAATGTGCCACTGCTCGGTATTTATATCTGTTAACCCAAGAGCCTCAGTACATTGAACGAATTGTCAAAAATTTGAGTCATGACAATATGTATTTGCGCTGGGCTGCTGCTTTTGACTTGGGTGCGATCGGTCATTTAGAAGCAGCTAGAGCAATTATCGAGGCAAAGCTATCGAATAGTTTGAAGTTGTTGAATTTGAAGCGAATTTTAGAATCTGTTCTCGATAGTGACACATTGGATAAAGCTACTAAGCAAGAAAAATGCCAAGCTTTGCTGAGTGCAATTGATGGTTTGCTAATTCATCTCTAAATTATCTTTTTTATATCTACTTTTTCCACATGAATTCACCCAATAATAACAACATCCATGCTTCTGATTGCTTAAATTCGGTTTCGTTAAATGAGCGATTACATCATTCCGCAACCCCAACGGATGCAGTAGAAATTATTAAGGTACTGGTTAATAGTGGTAAGACCTCTGCAATTCCTACTTTGATTGACGCGTTGGGCCATCATCACCCTAGTGTGCCTGCTGCGATCGTTGAAGGGTTAATACGACTGGCACCCAACTCAGTAAAGCCTTTAATTAACGCTTTCCATGCCTCTCGTGATCATGGAGTTCAAGCTTACATTGTTCAAGCTTTAGCTCAGATCGGTGATTCTAGAGCGCTTGACTTGTTGCTTGAAGTGGTGGGTATGGATATTGCTAATCATTGTCAAGGGAATGTCCGGCGAGTGGCAGCAAGGGGTTTAGGAAAAATAGGTAGTAATTCCAAAGACCCACAAATTACTCAATGGGCTGTAGAAAAACTCACTTGGGCGTTGCTTCATGCTGAGGATTGGGCACTCCGTTACGCCGCCGTGGTTTCACTCAAAGAAATTGCCTCTCCTGAGGCTCTTGCGGCTTTGCAACAGGCATTAACCCAAGAACCAGATAAAGTTGTGCAGGTTCGCATTAATACGGCATGAGAGCCGATGTAGCGAGTTATGGTTCAACCTGAACAAGATTAGGAAGTCCATTCGTTTGAGGGGAGTCAAGACAGTTGTCTGCTCACTCATTCAGGGCTTTACGTCTCTATCGGTAGGGTGTGTGGACTTTAACTTTGATATTTTTTGAAAAATCAAAAAAGCCTTTTTCCCCAGACCCCTCCCAACTACTGCTCGGTTAAGAAGAGAGTTGCTTGATCAAAGTAGGGGAGTTTCCGGGAGCTGGGGGAGAGGAATTAGATCTTATCCGAGCAGTATTGAGACCCACCCAACAGAGGTGGGTATTTTGGTTTATCCCTCCATCTTCAAAGCTTAAGTCGCTCAAGATGCCGTAACACGCCGGCTCAATTTCACTCCCTCATATCCCCACCCCCGGCATTTTTCCCCCTCTTCGGAAGGCAACCGAGAGAGAAAGTCTCTGAAATTCAAAATATTTGTTTAAGAAACTTCATAATAAACTGTTCACCGAATATTGAACTAAAATCCTGAATTGCTTGTTGTGTATAGGTTTTAATAAATCTTAAAAAAATATAAATTTATGAATTATACTCAATTTTAAGTATAATCACTTAAGTATATGTACTTAAAAACGTCAAGTGTCTATAGGTGAAACTCAAGCCCTGTAACGGTTTCAGGAGCTGATCTTTTAAAATCTAAAAACTTAATGAATCGTAACGAACAAAGCCCCGATGGCGTTGTATAAAAGTTACCTGTAGGGCTCAATGACAGACAAAAGTTAAATAAAACACCATTTATCAAGCTTGCCCACTTCTCATAAAAGAACCATTTTTTCTCATAATTCGCGAATGTTTGTTTTGTTACCTCAATTTCCATAGGGAGTAACAGGCGGCGGGAGTGAGCAAATTTGAACAAGTGTGTTTTGTACGAAGGTCTGCTTTTGTTCTCTACAAGAATCTCATTCAAAATGCTTGAGTGAGCTTGGTTTATCCAAATTTTAATCACAACCCAACTTAAGTAAGCAGGAGAATTCGTTCATGTTAGACGCCTTCGCAAAGGTCGTTTCTCAGGCTGATTCCAAAGGTGAATTCCTCAGCACAGAGCAACTTGATGCCCTCAGCGCCATGGTCAGAGATGGCAACAAGCGCCTTGATGTTGTTAACCGGATTACCAGCAACGCCTCTGCTATTGTGACCGATGCGGCTCGCGCCCTGTTTGAAGAGCAACCCCAGCTAATCTCTCCTGGTGGTAATGCTTACACCAACCGTCGTATGGCTGCTTGCTTGCGCGACATGGAAATCATTTTGCGCTATGTTACCTACGCTACTCTGGCTGGTGACTCCAGTGTTCTAGATGACCGCTGCCTCAACGGTCTGCGTGAAACCTATCAAGCTCTGGGTACTCCTGGTTCTTCCGTGGCTGTTGGCGTTCAAAAAATGAAAGATGCTGCTGTCCGGATCGCTAATGACCCCAACGGAATCACCCAAGGGGATTGCAGCCAGTTAGTGTCTGAAGTATCTAGTTACTTTGATCGCGCTGCTGCAGCTGTTGCCTAATAATCACTGAAAGCTAAAAAAACTTGAAACCAATAGGGAGATACGCCAAGAATGAAAACTCCAATTACTGAAGTGATCGCTGCTGCTGATACCCAAGGCCGCTTTTTGAGCAACACCGAGCTGCAAGCTGTGCGTGGTCGCTTTGAGCGTGCTGCTGCCAGCATGGAAGCTGCTCGTGCTCTGACCAGCAAAGCGCAAAGCTTGATCGACGGTGCTGCTAATGCCGTGTATCAGAAGTTCCCCTACACCACCCAAATGAGTGGTAATCAGTACGCTTCTGACAGCCGTGGTAAGTCCAAGTGTGCTCGTGACATCGGCCACTACCTGCGTATGGTGACCTACTGCCTGATTGCTGGTGGCACCGGTCCTATGGATGAGTACCTCGTTGCTGGTTTGGATGAAATCAACCGTGCATTCGACCTGTCTCCTAGCTGGTATGTTGAAGCTCTCAAGCACGTCAAAGCTAACCATGGTCTGAGCGGTCAAGCTGCTAACGAAGCGAACACCTACATCGATTACGCGATTAACGCCCTGAGCTAATTTTCAGGTGCATGCCCGGAAAGGTATGCAGGTGAAACGCTTAAAGGAAGTGCTTCAGCTGCTTATCTCTCCGGGCTTTGTTGTATCTAAATTAAGGTAAGAGGCTCTCGCTGTGAGAGAAAAGCGGTGAAAGGGATAAAAATTTCAGGTAAGAGGTCAAGCAAAAATTCATAGATAGCTGACTCCTAACCCTTGACCCGTAAATTTTAAGAAGCTTGCTTGTTGGGAGAAATAAACAAATGGCAATTACAGCGGCCGCCTCGCGGCTAGGTACTGAAGCATTTAGTGATGCGCCGAGAATTGAATTACGCCCTAATGCGAGTAAAGACGAGATCGAAGCGGTAATTCGCGCTGTCTATCGGCAGGTTTTGGGCAATGACTATTTGATGAAATCAGAGCGACTCGTTAGCGCTGAGTCGCTTTTGCGTGATGGAAACATTAGCGTGCGGGAATTCGTGCGCTGTGTTGCTAAGTCAGAGCTATACAAAACCAAGTTTTTCTACAACAATTTCCAAACCCGGTTTATTGAACTTAATTACAAGCATCTTTTGGGTCGTGCCCCTTACGATGAGGCAGAGGTAGTCTTCCATCTCGACCTCTATCATGAAAAGGGCTATGACGCAGAAATCGATTCTTACATCGACTCGGTAGAGTATACCAGCAATTTTGGCGATAGCATTGTTCCTTACTATCGGGGCTTTGCCACACAACCGGGACAAAAAACGGTTGGCTTTAATCGCATGTTCAAACTGTATCGCGGCTATGCCAATAGCGATCGCTCCCAAGCCGGAGGTAGAAGCTCTCGGTTAGCGCGTGATTTGGCAATGAACAAAGCGACTAGCATTGTTGGCCCTTCTGGTAGTAACGCAGCTTGGTCTTTCCAAGCGGCTAGGGATGTAGCACCTCAACGCGCACTAGGAAATGCGGTTGGCAAGGATGATCGCGTTTATCGCATTGAAGTAACCAGTCTACGCGGGCCTGGCTATCCCAAGCTACGCCGCAGCAGCAATGTCTTTATCGTGCCTTACGAGCGCTTATCGGACAAAATGCAGCAAATTCAGCGCCAAGGCGGAAAAATCGTCAGCATCACACCTGCATAAGTAGGAACTGGGGGCTGGGGATTAGGGACTGGGGGAAAAAGATTCTCCAATCTCTACTCTCCAATCCCCAATTCCTAATTTCCAATCTCTGGTCACTTACTTTACAGGAGTATCAAAGCGATGTTTGGTCAAACAGCAACCGGAAATGGTGGTATCAATTCAGCCGCTAGCCGTGTCTTCCGTTATGAAGTTGTCGGTTTACGTCAAAACAACGAAAACGACAAAAATAGCTACGAGATTCGCAACAGTGGCAGCGTCTTCATCACGGTGCCCTACTCTCGGATGAATGAAGAAATGCGGCGGATTGCCCGTATGGGTGGCAGAATCGTTAAAATCGAGCCGTTGACTGCTGAAACAGCCCAAGCGTAGAGGAATGCAGGATTTCAATCCAGAGGCGTCAAGTGAGGCGGCAGCACCGCTAAGCATAGAAGAAGCAATTGCCAACTTACGCGGCACAGATTTAAGTCTCCGCTATTACGCCGCTTGGTGGTTGGGCAAGTTCCGAGTTTCTTCAAGTGCAGTAGTCGATGCCTTGATTGAAGCGCTAGAAGATGAGGCAGATCGCACAGAATTAGGAGGATACCCCCTGCGGCGCAATGCTGCTAGGGCACTCGGTAAGTTAGGAGACCGGAGGGCCGTTCCGGGATTAATCCGTTGCTTAGAGTGTGACGATTTTTATGTGCGAGAAGCCGCTGCCCAAGCCTTAGAAATGTTGGGAGATACAGCGGCTATCCCCGCCTTAATGCGACTGATCGAAGAGGGAGTGGCTACTGCCGAACGAGTCCCCGGACTGCCCCACCTGCGGCAGCCCTGTGAAGCCATCATGGAAGCACTGGGCACCCTGCAAGCCAAAGA
>CBKWLJ010000226.1:0-14413 GCA_966675205.1 uncultured bacterium | reverse complement strand
GGGTTTTCAACAATTTTGAGTGCTTTCTCTAAATCCGATATATCTTTCTCCAACTCCGTGCTGGATAAGTTCTTGGCTTTATCCTGAAATACACCAGCAATTCCCCCCAATCCACTAGCAGCATTGCGGCGAACATCCACCTTCTCATCTTGCAATGCCTCAATCAAGGCGGGGATAGCAGGTTTGGCTTCTATCCCAATGCGCCCCAATGCCGAAGCAGCATTCAATCGCACGTATTTATTCTCATCTTTTAAAGCAGAAATGAGAGCAGGTACAGCCGTTTTTGCTTTCGCACCGAAGTGTCCCAAAGCATCAGCAGCCCCCTGACGCACGTATTTATCCTTGTCTTGCAACGCACTAATCAATGCAGGTACTGCCGTTTGCGCGTCTGCCCCAATTCTCCCCAAGGCAGTAGCCGCATTCAAGCGAACTTCTACATTCGCATCCTGCAAAGTAACCATTAAAGCTGGAACAGCGGATGCTGCTTCTGAACCGATTTTTCCTAAGGCATAGGCGGCAACCAAGCGCAGACTTCGATCCGAGCCTTGTAAAGCTTGAATCAGTTCAGGAACGGCGGAAGCTGCTTCTGGGCCAATTTTTCCTAAAGCATAAACCGATATCCGGCGAATATATTCATCCTCATCGTGCAAGGTAGCAATCAAGGTAGGAACTGCCGCTGAGGCTTCCGCACCAATTTCTCCTAAAGCAGAGGCAGCACGCCACCGAACTTGCTTATTGTCCGCCTGCAACGCATCGATGAGAAAAGGAACAGCAGGTGAGCCAATTTTCACAATTGCATCAGCAGCATCATGGCGCACCCGGAAATCGGTGTCGGTTAATTTCTCAATGAGGGGGGCAACTTGGGTGTAAGGGACGGGTTGCGCCCAACTGCTGCCACTCACCAGCAAAACCAGTAAAAGGCAGAGGATGGCAACTTTGAATACGGCGGTGAGGACTTTAGCTTTCGTGTGTTTGACCACGCACTTACCTCTAGAAGTCTTGTGCCTATTTTAGACTTCACCCAGATTGAGGCAAATTTCGTGATTTTAGTGGGGGAGGATGCTTAAATTGTGCGATCGCATTCATCACAGTGAAGAAAAGCGATCGCTGAATTGCTCGCATTGAAGAAAATCACTAATGCTTACCAGCAGAGCGATCGCGCTTAGGCAGCTGTCTATAGAATAGACTTATTCGTTCTCCTCACCCAGTATCTTGATGAGAGCCTCTTCTGCGGCTCTGCCAACTGATATATATGGATCATCCTCTGCACAAACCTGCGCCAGAGCAGCATGGGCTTCCTCCTCTTCTGTCACGATGTAAATGTTACTTCCTACAACGCTGGCACGAAATACATGAGGTCTACGCAGCTCTTCGTCGTTCGATATTTTGTTAAGGACTGGAACGGCTTGTGCCGCTTCTGAACTGATTTTCCCTAAGGCTAGGATGGCACGGACGGAAACTGTCCTAGCCAGACCATTGTTTTCAAGTCCTCTGTTCTCAAGTACCCTAATGAGGGCTAAGGCTGCTTCTTTTGTACCGATTTTCCCTAAAGACCAGGCAACCAAGCATTGAAGTTGTATTGGACAATTCCAGCTAATTATTGTCGGATAATTCGCTAAATCTGGTTCAAGAAATTTAACAAGGGTTGGGACTGCATCTTTTGCTTCCCGACCAATTCTTCCCAAAGCCACAACAATAGCTGAGTAAACTTCCCAATCCTCATCTTTGTTTTCGAGCACTTCAATGAAAGTTGGGACTGTGTCTTTCGCTTCCAAACCGATGTCCAACAAAGCTATGATGGCTCTGCGCCGAATTAGCTTATCCTCATTCATATTCCCAATTATCTTAATGAGGTCTGGGATTGCCTCTTTTGCTGCCCAACCGATTCTGTTCAGAGTCTTGACAGCACCTAAGCGAACTTGATTATCTTTATCGTTCAGCGCTTCGATGAGAGCAGGAACTGCTGACTTTGCTGCTGAACCAATTTTTCCCAGTTCTTCAGCAGCATGAATGCGATCTTCAGCTTCTGGAACAGTGAGTTGAGATATCAAACGCTGAATGCGTTGATTGAGCTTAGCTTGTTTTACCTTCTCTGGATCTAAACCGACTCGTTTGCCAAGTTCCTCCGGCACAAAATATGTCACCTTGGCTTCTGGAACCTTGGCTAAATAGCAATCTCGCAGTGCCAGCAGGAAGCCTTTAATATTTTCCGGTGCCCCTGGCTTAGAATCTGCATCTGCCAAGAATTCGCGCCACTTTTGCTCGTCTTCACCGTAACAATCCACCAAGTACAAAGCAGCAAGATATTCAGCTAGTGGATCGAGATCAAAGAAGACTTTGTAACCCGGTTCTTTAGTTCGGATGAGGCGAAGGCGGTTTTCCAGATACTTGAGACGCACGTTAGCCTTATCCTTCTTGTCTTCATCATCCATATTTGGTGAAGTGATCGCTCTTAAGACATCCTCGTAATTCGCTGATTGTGGTTTGTATTCCCGCTTCAGACATTCCCATGCGATCGCCTTAGCATCTGCGTGAACCGCGAGATTATCAGGCTTGTTATCCTCTTTCACGCTATCGTTGAGCCGATTTAAGTAGCACAACATTAAATCGGGGATATTGTCCGGCAAATCATCAGCTTGCGAACCTTCCTTTTTGGCAATTAGCTGATCTGCATATAGTTTTGCCAACAAGACAGTGATATCTCTCTCACCCACCATCAGCGAAAGCTTACGGCAAGCCTCGAAATACTCTGGATCGTCGAATAGTTCCCGCTTGCCTCGCTGCGTCAGGTAAGCATCCATGAATAACGAGAGGCGATTTCCCTCAACCCGGAGAGGTTGAATAGTAGTCTTGTTTCCACCATCTAGCTTTTCTCCCAGCCGAGACGTAACAACCAAAGCCTTAACAGGGAACTCTGGATTTTTGAAGGGGATTGCTTGGCGGGTGGCTTCACTCATTTCAGATAAATGATCCACAATCACCAGAATCCGCTGCTGTTTGAGGAGTTGTTCCAGTAGTTCTACAGAAGTAGGCTCTGACTCGTCAAGCAAGATTTTGAGTTGCTGGCGAATTGCTTCCGTGAAACGCTGTTCGCCTCCTAATTCTTCCTCTATCAGCACTGGCAGCATCCGGTGTTTACAAAGTCGTTCTGCCTTATCTTCTGCCATTGCCCACTTGCTTACCTGACAGGCTAGACTCGTTTTGCCTGCACCTCCTTCCCCCCAAATCAGCAGTCGTGTTGGATTTTTCTCAAAAGTTGGCTGCAAATCCTTCGCTGTAAGGGATTGAACTAATTTATCGTTGAGATTAACAGAGACAGAAGAAATGTGAATCTTGCGCTTTTTTACCGTGTCTATCTCCTCAAATCCGTCTTTAGCCTTGCCGATGTTTTTCTCAACCCACGCATCCAGTACTCTAGGACGATAACTCAAAAGCAGGGAACTAATCACGGTACGAAACACTATGCCCATAACAGTAGTGTCTCCAATCTTTTGATTAACTGTAGTAAAGGGAGAGTGTCGATTCACCCATTCGTTGATTTGCAACAACCACAGTGGTTTTAGCCAGAAGAGTGGTAGGAGTAAGACGGCGTAAACCAGAACTCCCAGTATTCCCCATCCCCATTTATTCTGACTAATCTGCTGGAATACTGTTTGAGCTATTTTTTCAATATCGAGTTTAGCTTTCAGACCATGAATAAACTGACCGATACGTGCTATGTCCTCCTTATTCTCATTTTTTGATGTTTTGCTCTGAGTAGACGATGCTGGCTGACCAATTTTATGGGCTGCTTGGATGGTCTGGACTTGTTCTGCTACCTGCTTGTCCTCAACTCTCTCAATAACAGGAACAACCTCGCTATCAATCGGAGCGATCGCCCAGCTAGTGCCTGTCAAAAGCAAGTTTAATGAAAGCAAGAGAATAGCAAAGGCGATCGCGGTCAATAATTTTTGTTTAATGTGTTTGACTACTGGTTCACTTCTGTTGAGGCTACTTAACTTATTGTAGAAAGCTAGAATGTTTGCACCGAGAGTGACGGGTAGGCAGTGGCTCAGGAGTAAAGAGACTGCAAAAGAACTCAGCTAACAGCCATCCAGTCCAACCTCTGTAGGCATATTTGTAATATTAAGCTGGTTTTACAATCACTGGTAAAGTTTAAGCCATGACATCCGACAATTTAGATATCAATACAAGCCAAACCTTTAGCCAAGGAGCTTTCTCAGCTTCACAAGCAATGTCCCGCACCTTTACAGCAGTTTTATATCGGGAGGAAGATGTCTATGTGGCTGAATGCTTAGAGGTGGGTACTGCTAGCCAAGGAGAGACAATAGAAGAAGCTCTTACCAACCTCAAAGAAGCAACAGAACTCTATTTAGAAGAATTCCCCATCCCTGAAACTTCCCCTCGACTAATCACTACATTTGAGGTGATGAGTGCCTAAACTGCCAAGAGTGCCTGCTGTTAAAGTAATTCGAGCATTGGAACGCATGGGATTTGTACAGGTGCGTCAAAAAGGGAGCCACGTCATTTTGAAAAAAACACTCCCAGTAGATGAAGAAAACGACCAAGAAGTCATTGAAGTCGGTTGCGTTGTTCCCTTACATCACAAAGATTTAGCTGTTGGTACTCTCAAAAGCATCCTAAACCAAACAGGAATTTCTGTAGAAGAATTTTTAAATTATCTTTAACAAGACTATCCCTCAACAAGTGGAATTACAGCAATGGCTACTCAAGTACCATCTCCCGCCCAAAAAGACATCATCTACCCCGACAGTGATGGGCAACCCATGGCAGACAACACTAAGCAATTTAACTGGATTGTTGCCATCAAATTAGGCTTAGAACTATTGTTTGCCAACGACCCCAATGTGTTTGTTGCTGGCAACTTAATTTGGTATCCCGTCGAAGGCGATAACAAAACCAAGTGCGCTCCTGATGTCATGGTCATCTTTGGCAGACCGAAAGGAGATAGGGGTTCTTACCAGCAGTGGCGAGAAGAAAACATTCCCCCGCAAGTTGTGTTTGAAATTCTCTCTCCTGGTAATCGCATCAAAGAGATGATTGAAAAATACAAGTTTTACCAACGCTACGGGGTTGAAGAATACTACCTGTATGACCCAGACACAGGTGAATTGACTGGCTGGCTGCGCTCTGGCAATGAATTAGAAGCCATTGAAGAGATGATGGGCTGGGTTAGTCCACGCTTAGGAATACGGTTTGAACTCTCTGAAGGTGAACTCATTATTTATCGACCGGATGGAGAACGATTTTCCAGTTATTTGGAACTGGCTCAACGAGCAGAACAACAGCAACAACGGGCAGAACAAGCAGAAGCCCAACTACAAGCACTCCGCACTTTACTGCAAGAACGGGGAATTAATCCAGACGAACTATAAAAGGGTAAGTTATATCGAATCCCTTTAAATGAATAGACAAAGGGTAAGGGCACAGCAAGGCTTTAGCCCCTACAGAATACCCTACAGATACAATGTGCGATCAAGCGGATTTGATATTAAATGCTAATCCTTGCATCCACAATCTACAATCCAAAATTGTCATGGCTCCTCTTCCACCTCAAACTGATCCACCCCTTTCTCCTCGGCAAACCTTACCAACAATGTATGATTTACCGAGTGAGAACCCGGAGGAACCTGGATTGCCGGACGAATTTCACTTTTTGCAACCTCTGCTGCTGTTTTTAACGTTTGGGCCTCCCAATTGGAGTTTAGAGCAGGTATTCTCAGCTTGTGACCTCAATCTCTACTACGATGTCACGCATCCCAACTGGTACAAACGTCCCGATTGGTTTGGGGTTGTGGGGGTGTCTCGGTTGTATGAAGGGCGAGATTTGCGTCTGAGTTATGTTGTTTGGCAGGAACGGGTTAATCCGTTTGTCGTGGTGGAATTATTGTCTCCTGGCACGGAGGAAGAAGATTTCGGCCGAACTGTGCAAAAAGCTGGGAATCCACCGACGAAGTGGCAAGTCTATGAGCAGATTTTGCGAATTCCCTACTACATTATCTTTAGTCGTTATACCAATGAACTTCAGGCATTTCATCTCGTTGGCGGCCACTACGAACCCGTCAATCTAACCGATGAACGCTTGCAGGTGCCGGAGTTGGAGTTAAGTTTGGGGTTGTGGCAAGGGAATTTCCGAGGAATTAATCGCCTGTGGTTGCGGTGGATGACGGCATCAGGAGAGTTGATTTTAACTCCTGATGAGGAAGCGACGACGGCTGAACAACGAGCGACTGCGGCTGAACAACGAGCAGCAAGATTGGCAGCGCGACTGCGGGAGTTAGGGGTAAATCCAGAGGAGTTGGAGTAAATGCGATCGCATTTACTACCCTAGTAGCTTCATGATGTAGGGTGTGTTAATGAAGTGTAATGCACCAGCTTGAACCAACCCCTTCCGGATGTGAGGTGTGAACCCTGGTAAGGTGTAGAGGAACAGTTTCCATTCCTTAGAACTTTTGTCTCTATCTGTCTTGCCCAAGAGTGGCAATATTTGCATCAACCAACTTCCTGCACACCACCTTCAACAACTCCAGCAATTGTGAGCTAAAGTTAGGAGTTGGTTGCTACAAACCCAGTATATGTACCCAAAACCGGACGTGCGATCGCAACTGAGGTACGAGTGCTTCGACCTAATCTGACGTTGTTAGAGTCTCTTGCTAAACTAACAACCCTAAACAAAAAACGGTGTGTGAGGTATGAACTCGTTAGTCGGTAAAACGTTACAGGGTGGCAAATATACCTTGGAAGAAGAATTGGGACACGGCGGATTCGGTGTCACCTATAAAGCGACTCATCACTATTTGGGTCAAACTGTAGTGATTAAAACGCTCAATGAGTCCTTTCGCTCACATCCCAATTTTGAGCAGTTCCAGCGCCGATTCCAAGATGAAGCGCGAGCCTTAGCTTTATGTCTCCATCCCAATATTGTCCGGGTTAGCGACTTTTTTGTCGAAGCGGAATGGCCTTACATGGCGATGGACTATGTCCCTGGCCAGACTTTACAAGAGGTGGTGTTTCCTGACAAACCCTTGGACGAAGCCACTGCGTTATACTACATCCGGCAAATTGGAGAAGCTTTAAAAGTTGTGCATCAACAAGGCTTGCTCCATCGAGACATTAAACCAGGCAACATCATCTTGCGTCAAGGCACACAGGAAGTGGTGCTGATTGACTTTGGGATTGCACGGGGGTTTACCAGTGACTCCACCCAAACTCATACGAGTATGGTGTCTGATGGTTATGCTCCAATTGAACAGTATTTAATTAAAGAAAAGCGCACTCCCGCCGCCGATGTCTATGGATTGGCAGCAACCCTGTATGCCCTGTTAACGGCACAAGTACCAACCCCCGCCGTCATTCGCGATCGCCAACCCATGCCCGTCCCCCGCGACTTGCGGCCCGAACTGAGTCGGGCAGTCAATCAAGCTGTGATGCGCGGTATGGCAGTAGAAACTCGTCACCGCCCTGTGAGTGTGGAAGCGTGGCTATCTCTATTACCGAATCCTCCCCTCCCAAAAACGAATGGCATCGTAACGATAGGCAACTCCACCCAGACGGGAATCCCGATTCCTGTCAACACTCAGCAACCCACTCAAGTCCACGAACAGTTACCCCTTGCAGCCAAAGGGCCAGTATGGCAGCGAATAGGTGTTCGCCCGATGGTGATTGGAGGAGTGGCTGCGATCGCTACAGGTTTAGCGGCGTTTGGTACAGTTTGGCATCAATCTAAGCCTCAACAACCTATTGCTAAACCCACACCCACTAGTGAACCCTCGATCTCACCGATTGCCCTGCCTAGCAGTGAGAGTGATGAGACTGCCAGCAACGAACAAAAAACGGCGAATGAGCAACAGGAGTCTCCAGAGGAGAAACAGGAAACTTCCAAGGTTCAAAAGCAGACACCAACTATTCGGACTCAATCGGTGGAAAGCAGTCGCTCTGCTCAAGAACAACCCGTTCGTAGGTCTTACTCTAAAAAATCTTACTCCGCTCGATCAAGGCAGTCAGCCGAATCCCAAGCTGCACCAACTCGCTCATCGTCTCAAGCTGCACCAACTCGCTCATCGTCTCAAGCTGCATCAACTCGCTCATCATCCTCTCGTCGCCCTGTGTCATCTCGCCAGCGGGTAGAAATCTCTCACAAAGCAACGAATGACTCACCTCCTCCAATCCCTAAGCCCGTTTCAGCTTCTTCATCCAATCCATCTCAGCCCTCGCAACCACAACCTACAGGACAAACTCAAGCGGTTCCATCCATACCTAAGACATTACCTCCTTCAGAACCCATTAATCGTAAACCGATCGAAAGTTCAGCCCCCTTACTGCCACCAGAAGCAGCACAGCCCAAAAAGATCGCACCGGAAATTACGAATAGTGAAAGTCAAAGCAAAGTTGAGCCTCTTCCCCCACCCAACAGCACGGATAATTTATAGTCGAGCTGATACCATGCACGTCGTGAGGGAAGGGGGAAAGGACAAGGGGGAAAGGGAAAGATACCCGCTATGGTACGGTTGTTCTCCCAAGCGAGTAGGGGCATTACGATAGATCAGGGTCGAATTTGGGTGACGCTCTCTAAAACGAGAGACTATAATGGGGAATATAAGACATGGGGCCTTAATGGTTTCGACGTTTTGGCGAAAGCTGCCCTGTGATACAGGTCGAGAGTGAGTCTCCTCTCGTAAATCAAAGGCTCAAAAAAAAAGTAAATGCGAATAACATCGTAAAATTTGAGCGTGCAGCCGTCGCTGCGTAAAAAACTCTAAACAAGTTACGCTCGTCTGTAGTTCGACTCCGTTAAGGATTACGGACCAACCCCAACGGATGCGCTAGTTAACTGCCTTTGGTCGGTTTGCTAGCAAAGACTTTACCAAAGCATCCTGTCATCCGGGATAATGGATGGTTCCCGCCCTGAGGGTCAGATGGGCTAAGCCTGTGAATGAGCGGGAGGTCAATACCCAAGGCGGACACGGGTTCAATTCCCGTAGGCTCCACTTTTAACGCTCTGCGAAACACCTCATACTTCAATCGTATGAGGTTGTTTTTTTATATAAAGCTGGAAAAACTCGATCGCGGCTTGTATCTATTTCAGAGAAAATCACTTTGATTGCCTTCACACTAAGGGGTTTATCTGTTGTAGGAATCGGGAAGAGTAAGAAAATTGCGGACAAAATCCTTCAAAGATAGTAGTTGAGACTGACGCACAGACGCTCCGGACGCTCCAGAAGATGAATATGCTACGTATGAATGCAACTTGGTATCAGGCGATCGCTGTTAAAATCTAAGATTCAGGTCTTTCTACTTGAAACATTATGGGCAATACCTTCGGGCATCTGTTTCGCATTACAACATTTGGGGAATCCCATGGCGGTGGTGTAGGAGTTGTAATTGACGGATGTCCTCCGAAATTGGAAATTTCTACCGAAGAAATTCAGTTTGAATTAGATCGGAGGCGTCCGGGTCAAAGTAAAATTACGACACCTCGTAAAGAGACAGACACCTGTGAAATTCTTTCTGGGGTGTTTGAAGGAAAAACGCTAGGAACACCGATCGCAATTTTGGTGCGGAATAAAGACACCCGCCCCCAAGATTATGACGAGATGCAACAAAAGTATCGCCCTTCTCATGCCGATGCTACCTATGATGCCAAATACGGTATTCGCAACTGGCAAGGTGGAGGACGTTCCTCAGCACGAGAAACAATTGGACGAGTTGCAGCCGGTGCGATCGCCAAAAAAATTCTTAAACAAGTTGCTAATGTAGAAATTATCGGCTACGTTAAGCGCATTCAAGATTTAGAGGGTGTTGTTGACCCCAGAAACGTTACCTTAGAACAAGTAGAAAGTAACATTGTCCGCTGTCCTGATTCAGAATGTGCTCAAGCGATGATTGAACGCATTGAACAAATTGGGCGTAGCGGTGATTCATTAGGAGGCGTTGTGGAATGCGTTGTCCGCAATGTTCCTAAAGGCTTGGGAGAACCCGTATTCGATAAACTAGAAGCAGATTTAGCGAAGGGGGTGATGTCCTTACCCGCTAGTAAAGGATTTGAAATTGGTTCTGGCTTTGCTGGAACGCTACTTGCAGGGAGTGAACACAATGATGAATTTTATATCGATGAAACGGGTGAAATTCGCACATTAACCAACCGTTCTGGCGGCATTCAGGGTGGCATTAGTAACGGTGAAGCGATTATCTTGCGAGTCGCCTTTAAACCCACTGCTACGATACGAAAAGAACAGCGCACTGTTACCAACACGGGTGAAGAAACAATACTCGCCGCTAAAGGCCGTCACGACCCTTGCGTCTTACCTAGAGCCGTGCCTATGGTAGAAGCAATGGTCGCTTTAGTATTGTGCGATCACCTGCTACGTCATCAGGGTCAGTGCCGTACTTTAAAGCCTTAAATTAACAATGGAAACAAGTCCTTCCTCTGAGTTTGTGGTTCAATTCTGGGGAGTTCGCGGCAGCGTACCCTCCCCTGGAAAAGATACTGTCCGCTATGGTGGCAATACCTCCTGTGTCGAAATGCATGTAGGTGGAAAACGCCTCATTTTTGATGGAGGCACGGGGTTGCGAATGCTTGGTAAAAGTTTAGAGCCTTCGCAGCCTATTGAAGCGTATTGGTTTTTTACTCATTATCACTGGGATCACATTCAAGGTGTACCCTTTTTCACTCCAGCTTTTGTGGAAGGCAATACCTTGCATATTCATGGGGCTGCACCAGAGGGAGCAACCATGAAAACGCATTTCTACGAACGTGTTTTACACGCCAATTCCCCTGTCCCCGTCAAAGAAATACAAGCGAATTTAAAATACTATGACTTAGTTTGTGGCGATACGATGACTTTAGATGATATTACTATTGAAACGGGCCGCCTCAATCACCCGAATGGCGCGATGGGGTATCGGGTAACATGGCAGGGACATTCGGCTTTCTACTGCACTGATACCGAGCATTTCCCCGATCGCCTAGATGAAAATGTACTTTATCTAGCTCGCGATGCCGATTTAATTATTTACGATGCCATGTATACCGATGAAGAGTATCACAACCCTAAAACGCCCAAAGTGGGTTGGGGTCATTCAACTTGGCAAGAAGGGGTAAAAGTAGCGAAGGAAGTTGGGGCAAAACGACTGGCTATCTTTCACCATGAACCCAATCATACGGATGATTTTCTAGATCATGTGGAGTTAGAAGTAACAGATACCTTTGATGGTGCGTTTTTAGCACGAGAAGGCATGGTTGTTCACTTGACTTAAAAATTCGTAATTAACGCTGCTGTTGGGGAGTCTGCACCGAAATTGGACATGAACGGGCTGCTATATCAATATCAGGGACTCGAACCCATCTACTTATGAGACTCTTACCCATCAAATTCCGTGGATTGCTTGGCTTGTTGGCTATCGCTGTTCTAGTCAGTGTAGGAGTAGTGGTGATTGCCTGGAACCAGCCCTCTGTCCTTAGTGTTTCTACAAAGCCTTCGATGGGGACTAGCGCTACTGCTATCAGCGCTAAACCGATTGAGCGATCGCTATTTGGGATGCACATTGCTGATTCTGATAAAATTCCTTGGCCAGCAGTCTCTTTTGCCAGTTGGAGGTTGTGGGATACAGCAACGCGTCACGGTTTGGCATTTTGGGCTCATTTAGAGCGACACAAAGGCAAATGGGACTTTAGAACCCTCGATCACTGTGTCGAACTAGCTCAACGACATCAAGTTGAACTACTCTACACCATGGGAATGTCACCAACATGGGCTTCCGCACGTCCTGACGATGACGCGTCCTACGGTAAAGGCCCGACCCCGGCTGAACCGAAAAACATAGAAGATTGGCGCAACTATGTCCGCACCGTGGCTACCCGCTATAAGGGCAAAATCCGCTATTACGAACCGTGGAACGAACCCAATCTAAAGCGTTTTTTTAGCGGCAGCGTTGACGAGATGGTTGCATTGACCCGTGAGGCATATACTATCCTCAAGCAGATCGATCCCGATATTATCGTAGTCGTTCCAGCCTTGTCTACTAATACTGAAGGCCTACGATGGCTAGATGAATTCTTTGCTAAGGGAGGGGGGCAGTATGCTGATGTCATTAGTGCCCACTTCTACCCCAGTAAAGGCAGGAATCCAGAAGACAATCTGTCACTCATTCGGGATGTTCAAAAAGTAATTGCTAAGCATGGCTTGGAGCAAAAGCCTTTGTGGAATACTGAGACAGGCTTTGGCAACAAGAAGAAAAAAGACTTCTATTCGGATGAAGAGAGTATGGCGTTTGTTGCCAGGACTTATATTTTAAATTGGGTGTTGGGAGTTGAGCGTTTCTACTGGTATGGCTGGGATACTCGCAACGTTGTGACGCTGTTAATGGTTGAAGAAGATAATAAAACCTTAACCCCTGCCGCTAAGGCTTATGCTGAAATACAAAAATGGTTGGTAGGTTCACGGATAAAAACATGTGAACCAGATAGAAAGAAAACCTGGATGTGCGAATTGACTCAAGAAGGTGGAAATACCAATTGGATTGTTTGGAATCCAGAACATGAACAAAGCTTAAAAATACCGGAAAAAATTGATATAAAACAAATATATAGTTTATACGGCGAAAAAACAGCTTTCCCCGATAATCGGCGGTTAAAAGTAGGTCAATTACCCATCCTGTTGAGCCAAAACTAAAGCTTTTGCTATGAATCTAGTAAGCTGTTGAGCAAAAATACTCAGGCTTTGTTGATATCGTCGCAGACTTGGACATGGCGATATCACTCCGGCTCAAAGCGATCGCTAAATGGCTCATGCCGTATGAGTTGTTTTTATCGCAACCCTCCGGATTTTAATAGAAGTTCTCGAAAAGAATACAAGAGATAGCCCAAGCCACTGTCAATTCACCGACAACTGTTGTAGGTGGCATGATTGCACTCCTATCTCATCCCTTATGTTGCCAAAGTGAAAAGAGTTTTACTCAAGCACGGAACAGGAGAAAGTTATGGTAATGCAGCCTACATCATATAGCGGTATTATGGACAACCAAACCATTGAAATTTCTCAGGAAAGCTTGCGGTCTGTTTTACATCAGATTGAAGCTAACTTGATGGACAGTGAAGTTTATCGCCGCACAATGGCTGGATTACAAACAATGCTCGGAGAGGCATCCAGCACCGCCCAAATTTTGATTAAAGCAGTAGGGCGAGAAGCCGTTCGCTTAACCTTCCAAGAAATCGCCAGACAGTATAAAGTTGTTCCCGTGCCGACTGAAAAAAATCATCCACCTAACCCAAGCGAGTATGAGTTCTCCCAGAGAGTAGAAGATTCATTACAGGAAGAGTTAGATTCAGCTCACTCCTGTTGGCAAGAAGGAACTTCCTTAGAACAGATCACTCAACCCTCCAGCCCAGAACCTCGCCCTAAAGGTGGATCTCAGTCGAATAAAAAACCGAATAAGACGGAACTCGCTGAACAAAAAGCAGCACAAGAACGGGAAGAACGGTTGCGTCAAGTTGGTCATCAATTGATGCAGGCACGTCTAGCTAAGTCCTTGAGCATTGATCAACTGCACCGCCAAACTCTCGTACCCCCCCATCAAATTACCGCCTTGGAAAACGGTCGTCTAGATCTGTTGCCGGAGGATGTATATATTCGCGGTTTTATTCGTCGAATTGCTTTTGCTTTGGGGTTGAATGGTGCAATGCTGATTGATTCTATCCCGGAACCCGATCTGGTGAAAGCGGCTGTTCCTTCTTGGCATAACTCTATCCCTATGCCAGGATTTCAAATCAATTCAATGCATTTATATATCGGCTACACAGCGCTCATTGCGGGAGCAGTAGGGGGATTGAGCTTAATGTCGAAGCAAGCCTCTCCCGGAGTAACGGCTGCACCTGAACCCGCAAGTTCTTCTCAGTCAACCCTTTCTCCTAAAGCGGAAAGTACCGCAGTAAATACTAAGCCTGGTTTACAATCGGGTACGGCGGGAGTAAAAGCTGGAGGTGATATTGCTCCACCGGAGGCGATTCAGTAAGAGGTTGAAGGTTTGAAGGTTTGAAGGTTGAAGGTTGGAGGTGAAAGGTTGAGGGTTGGAGGTTTGAAGGTTGGAGGTTGAAGGTTGGAGGTTTGAAGGTTGGAGGTTGGAGGTTGGAGGTTTGAAGGTTGAAAGTTAAAGATTTGAAAGATTCGATGTTTTAGCGATAGGCTTGCCATTGGGTGAGCTTGACAACGGCTGTCACTAAATCATCAGGCTCAACGGGTTTGGCAAGGTGTAATTGGAAGCCGCTAGCTAGAGCACGCTCTCGATCTTCTTCTCTGGCATAGGCTGTTAGTGCCACCGCAGGAAGCATTTTGTTACCTTGTGCTTCTAGTGCTCGGACACGGGTAATTAGTGAATAGCCATCTTCTTCAGGCAT
>CBKWLJ010000225.1:0-14483 GCA_966675205.1 uncultured bacterium | reverse complement strand
TAGAAACTCAGGACGTTCTTGCTGTAAGTCGCTGTTGCACCGTTATTGTATTGAGCTGGATTGCCTGTCAGCCACCAGGAAGCAGTCCGTTGCACGGCTAAAGATTCATTGTTTCCACTGGCTTGATATTGCTCACGCATCACATCACGCATGACACATACAAGAATTGCACGAGCCGTGACAGGACTTGCCTCAAATTGCGCTGGTGTCAGTTCTCGTCCAATACATTGGTTAGACCAACGGGGTATATTGTTCGGTAAAATCTGCCACTCACTGACCAGACCATTATTTCCGGGAGCGCGTTGCTGTGCTGCAAGTCGTAGTGCCTCGACTAGCCTTCCAACTTGGGCATCGGAAACTGGGGATGAAGATGAAGCACTGGCTGTAGGTTTGGCTGGGGTTGGAGAAGGAGTCGGCTTTTCTTGCCCAGATGAAGTCGGTTGTGGAGAAGAAGCAGGAGCCTGAGCTTGTACATTACGCTCTTGCTGTTGATAGAAACCTAGAACCTTCTGAGTGTAGAAACCCGTTGAGCCATTGTTGTATTGATTGGGGTTACCCGTCAGCCACCAAGAGGCAGTCCGTTGCACGGCTAAAGATTCATTGTTTCCACTCGC
The DNA here is from genome assembly GCA_966675205.1 of uncultured bacterium. Taxonomy (GTDB): domain Bacteria; phylum Cyanobacteriota; class Cyanobacteriia; order Cyanobacteriales; family Coleofasciculaceae; genus JBFLZA01. The sequence continues at coordinate 13,869 of CBKWLJ010000225.1, read as the reverse complement.
TTTGTACTGTTCACGCAGCACATCACGCATGACACAGACAAGAATCTCTCGTGCTCTAGCCTTGTTTGCCTCAAATTGAGCTGGGGTTAAGGTCTGTCCTGCACACTGTTTAGACCAACGGGGAATGTTTTCCGGTAAAATCTGCCACTCACTGACTAGACCATTATTTCCGGGAGCACGTTGCTGTGCGGCGAGTCGTAGTGCCTCCACTAGCCACCCGACTTGAGCATCGGAAACTTGGGCCTGTACTGGCATTGCCCACAGCCCAATTCCTATCATGACTCCACTGAGTAATAACCGTTTTGCTTGTTTGACTAACTTTAAACTCATTGACGTTATGCAGTTGCCGTCTCACTCTTTTGAGAGAATTTTTACATAGACTCTCACTTAGACTTCTCTGTCGAAAGGATGTGGCACTATGTTTCGCGATCGCAATTTGAATACTTTATCAAAAGTTAGCTGTTAAGTTTTCTATCCGAATCGAGGGTTGCGTCTGTATATAAGGAGAATTGGCACTCTGTTACCAGCAAGTTTGGTGAAGGAAGACATAATATTAGAAACGGCGACTAATTCATGAATGCCCATACAGCCTTCCTAGAGGAGTAACACCATGCGCGATCAGTTTCAGAAGCTTCAGTTTATCAGCATTCCGAGTGGACTGCTCAGAAACCTGATGCTGATGACTAGCGGCGGCATTGTGATGATTTCATTGTTTTTTGGAATTGGGATGTTGCGATCGGGGTTTCGCTTTATTGAGGAAATCCATGAGATGTTCAATGTCTCCTTAGGGAAACCTGAGGTCGATGTGCGATCAATTATTGTCAGCCAAGTTCAGGGGGCGAGTGAGCTGACTACGGCTGTCTTTAACATGGAGGCAGTCGTCCCTACCCGTCAAGACAGAAAAGTGGGCGACTATACTCTCGGCACAACGACACTGCTTTACATTGCCTATGGAGAGGTACGAGCTGGGGTAGACCTCAAGGATTTAAAACCGGAAAATGTCAATGTTGTTAATGATACGATTCAGCTACAGCTCCCCCCACCGCGTATCCTAGACAGCAAGATTGATGTGAATCGCTCTACTGTGTACGATTACGATCGCGGATTCTTAGGGTTGGGGCCAGATGTCGCACCTCAATTACAGACGCTCGCGCAACAAGAAACGCTCAAAAAAATTGAGGCAGCAGCTTGTCGAGAAAATTTACTAGCACAAGCGAATGACCGTGCTCAACTGGTTGTAGAAAAATTGTTGAATACAGCAGGGTACAAACAGGTTGAGGTAAAAACTCAGCAACCCTTGCCGGGTACTTGTTATTAAAAATTCGTAATACTCGCTCTCGCGAGAAGCAAGCTACGTAGTTCGTAATTCGTAATTGATGTTCAGGCGGGGATGAGAGGCTCTGACTACAGTAGAGCGACTTGAAAAGTCGGGGTCTCTAACCCGCCTTTTAATTACGAAGTACGAATTCATAATTACGAATTATTGTTGATAGTCTAGAAGAACGAGAAAAAATGATTAGGTTTTTTCTAATAAAAAATTTACCGTATCAATTAACTCCTGAAAGGAACATAGTTTAGAAACATAAGCATCCGCACCTTGCTTGCAACCCCAGTAAAAATCACATTCTTCTGATTTATGGGAATACATCAGTACAGCCGGTTTATGGATTTTCGCGCACGATTTGAGCTGGCGGCAAACTTCGTATCCATTCATTCTGGGCAAGATAATGTCTAGGATGACAAGGTTGGGACAATAAGTTTCCGCCATAGAGAGCGCTTCAACGCCATCATTGGCAAAAATTACAGTTAGTCCCAAGCTTTTGAGGAGTTTATCGAGGATCTTCTGCTGAGTGTAATCATCCTCTACAACGAGAACTGTACTCATGACAGCCTACCTTCAGAGACTTTTACCTAGATCCAGTGGAACTCAAGAAGATTCCGCAAATTTTCTCACACAATTTTCACATTTGCGATCGCTTTTCTCAATGGCGTAGACTGAACCCGAAATTCTATCCCTGAGCAAAATGGATAAATTTCTGGCTTTTATTCTCAAAAGCAATAGGAGATTTGCGCTATACAAACCTCCTACTGCCACTAAATCTAAACCCAACTTATCTTGATAGGCGGTTAGTTACCTCCAGTCGCGATCGCTTTGTGGTGGGTATTGGAATCTTGGGGTACCTTGTACCACTCACCATTGTCCCCTTGGGCGTACCCTTGCTTAACACTGTTCCAAGCCACTTTTTGAGCGGCCTGTTCACTTAAACCATCTTCTGTAGCGCTCTTGAATGCTGCACGGAAAATATTTTGCGCTCCCTGAGGGAGATTTTGTGCTTCTGATGGTAGGTTATCCACTTGCGTATCAGCCATAAGCTTCTCCTTTCATTTATTTTGCATCATGGAATTATCCTAAAAAGCCTAATAGGTAAGTTCCGTCTATCTAGGAGGGAGTTATGGTTTACAGCCTGATCTATCTCTAGTGTGAGCTAAGATAAAGGAGATTAGTATCAGAGGGCACAAAACTGGGGTAAGCAGTTCATGAGCGGCTACTTTCCAACTGTTAATTCATACTTTTTCCTGCTAACTTCAGACTCTAAGTGCTGTACCGCAGCGATCGCAAGATGTTAGACCTTAACTGGGGTAGCATTAATTTCTACACGTAAAAACAAAATTACACTTTCCCTTTGAATACTTCGGGCTCATTAGAGTTGTTGAGTAATAGGCTTTAAAGCAACTTACACAGCAGTGGATACATGAGATTTCAGTTTTGCGAGAATATCCCCAGATCTCGTCCAAAGCATCGATCCCCCTTCTTCTCGGTCAACAGTATGGGAAGCGTTCGATAAGCGCAAAGCCAGGGTGGCTCCAAAATCAGGAGAGTGAACTGTACTCGTATCCAAACCGCCATACCAGAGATCCACTGGAACGGTGATATCCTCTAGCTTTACAGTCCATGAATTGAGCGCATTGACAAGGTCTCGTGCGTATCCCTGGGAACCCTGTGAGAAACCTTCCTGCAAAGCTTGCTGATAGGCTGTACTAAATGTCTCACTCTCATACAAGATGCGATCACATTCTGCACTCATGCTAATGATTAACTGCCACAACCCATCGGGTGTCGCTATCTGCGAAAAGTGCTGCTCGAAAGCGATGGCATCTTGTTGAACAGCCGCAATCATGCCTGCTACATCCGGATGCAAAAGGGGTTTTAGACGTGGATGGGTAAGTTCATCCTGCCCTGATACAATTGCGATCGCTTGTACAAGACCTTGTCCTGCCAGCGCGAAGGCGAACGGTGCCCCTTGAGAGAAGCCAACAGCGAGAACAGGATGGAAAGCCTGGTTCTGAATCAACTCCCGTGTGTCATCCACCCAAGAAGACAATGTCTTGTTAGGGTGAGGGTCAGAAAAACCCAAGCCAGGTCGGTCAATGGCAATTAGCTTCAATCCGAGACTAGGGAGATCACTTGCACCAAAACCGAGCCAACTGCTCATTCCAGCCCCAGTACAAAACAAAACTGGAATACCGTCAACAGGCCCCCATTCAGACCAGGCAAGCCTACGACCATCGTGCAGTTGCATCGTTGCCTGTCTTTCGGGTGGTGTCACAAGATCGTTCATGCGATTGATGCTCGTCCAACGTAAAAAATGGGGTAGGTATGGCGTGTGATGCGATTGAAAAACAACTTCAAGCAACCTAGTGCAAACAGGCAGAAGAAAGAAGGGAAGGAAGTTTGTACAGTAAGCTTTTTAACCTTTTTGGACGGGTGGGTTATTTTCGCCGCAATGCACTAGATTTCAACTTGAAACTAGGGTCGATTCTGAATTAGAGAGGCTAAAACTGCTCCAATTCAGTAATTAATGTTTGTTTTTCCTCTAAACCAAGTCAGGTCATAAAATGATCAACACAGATGAAATTGAGGCAACTCGCAGATAGTATCGATGCTCTCGTAGCTTTTTGTGCTAGGCATCATCACATCTACGAACACAACATCCATAATTAGATGTGTTCTGTCAAATGCCATTTCTATTTCTGTCGCTTTCGGTGTACATCACCTGAATGTTACTAAACCCTAACATAGTCAGCGAGACCTACCGCTTCTCAGGGGAGTGAATCCAGCACAGCTCTACTGATTCAAGCTAGAATGTCCTGCTATTCCCAGCGTTGCTAGTACCGCACACGATGTATTTACTAATGTGTTATGATTAGAAAAGAAAATTATATTCGGCTGCGTAGTTTGCTCTATACAACTGGCAAGCCTCTCTCCGAATTTAGTTCTCTACATCTTCTGATTCGGGAGAATCTCTATGTCAATTTATGTGGGCAATCTCTCGTATGAGGTCACTGAAGATGACCTAAGAGAGGTCTTTGCAGAATATGGTACTGTTAGTCGGGTGCAATTGCCTACAGACCGGGAGACCGGGAAAATGCGAGGTTTTGCTTTTGTAGAGATGGGAACAGAGGCAGAAGAAGCCGCAGCAATTGACGCCCTTGATGGTGCTGAGTGGATGGGTCGTGACCTGAAGGTTAATAAAGCCAAACCTCGTGAAGACAGAAGACCCTCTGGTGGCGGCAACCGAGGAAATAACTATAGACCAGGCGGACGACGCAACTATTAAGCTTCAAGGCACAAAATTCAACTTTGAGGTCTTAGGGGCAGATAAAGAGTCTGCCCTTTTTTACGCACTGGCTTCCTGGGTTGCTTAGCAACATGAACGCCTTTAACCGAAGTTAATGTCAAAAGGAGATAGGATGACGCAAATCATTATTGGTGAAAATGAAGGGATTGAATCAGCCCTGCGTCGATTTAAACGACAAGTGTCCAAAGCTGGAATTTTTCCAGACATGAGGAAGAATCGCCACTTTGAAACCCCCCTGGAAAAACGCAAGCGTAAACTCATTGCAAGGCACAAGCAAAATAAGAGACGTTTTCGCAGTAGTAAATGACCCTAACAAACAAGTCTAAAGTGAATCATAACGCTTAAGAAGCTCTCGTTGAGAAAGAAAGTAGCCTGAATGGCTTTAAAGCCGGACAGGGTAGTGGTTGTTTGGCATAACCATTAGAGAACGATTCTAAGAATCTGAAACTATAGCGTCAGCTTAGTGCCAGAGTTGTCAAAGCTATGCATCTCTAGCGGTTCTCGATTGATTGAAATACCATCTCCTCGCGTGAAGCAAGTTGCTCAAAACTGAGGTGTATTGTCTTTAAAAGAGAGCCGCTTTAGGGAATTTCCAAACAGATAAAAGGATATTTGGCTCACGTTTAGTCGTTGTAAAGACAGCCATTTATCAGATGTTTTTCCAAGAATGGGTGTAAAACCATGACTCCAGACGCGATACGCATTGTTTCTCAGCTCAGGGGTGAGTTCTACTCTCTGTTTGCTGCGGCGATGGATGTACCGGTCAGCATTACTAGCGGTAGTTCATCTACTGGTAATCCTCCCATGGCATTTTGGATAGATGAGAGACAACGGCTGAATTACTTGCGGGTTTATGTCCACACAGCACCTGATAAATTAATTCCTGAACGTCCATTTATCCTGCGAGTGTCTGTTAACAAAGGTGGGGGCATTGTTGCAGTCAGCAAATGGAGAAGAGATTATCAAGGGATTAATCAAGATTGGTACTTTGAGTTAACCTTGGTGCCAGAAGAAATTTTAGACTTTTTGCCTTGGCTAGTCAGTTTAGTTAAGACTCGTAACCAAGGTTCGGCATCATTTATACAGGAGCCGCCCCATCCATTTAACTTCAAAATCTCAACTGTGCCGTTATCCAATGATGCCTGGACTCAAAAGGCTCAGCAGGAAAGCACACTCTCTAATGCTCTAGCAGAGACTTAATTACTGCACTGCTATCTAAGCTTTGACAATCTGGCGAGACTTCAAGAAATACTGGCTTTGAGTACAAGTGAACAAATAACTGCTCAACGTACCTAGATAAAGGCTAAAGGTATCGCTCGCTGTTCATATTGTGGCTTTAGGACTCTTCTTCTAATATCCCTAATGCTCTATCTAGCCTGTCGTTGGCATCTTTGGTAAGTTTCCAGCAGCATACAGTAACAGTTCCATACATACCTCCGCCTGCGGCTGTAAATGTCCCTTCGTGAATACGTCCTGACAAGAGTAGTACCACAGCAGCAATGCCGACTAGTCCACTAATACCTGTAAGTCCACAGAAGAGATTAAATGCCCAACTGGCTTGGCGACGGCGTTCTGTGTAGATGGTGTGGCGTTCTTGGAAAATGATGTGGGCAGGGACTAGGGTTTTCTGAATTTGGTTATCCATATCGCTTGCCTTTGCAATGAACTCTACATAATTTGATTTAAAGGGGGCGATGGTTGGATTGTTGGTGGGCTTGCATCGTCTACTGGCTGAGATTAGGGTTGAGAAATAGAAAATTTTAGGGTGAGTTGAGCGGACTGTAACTCATCCATTGCTGATGGTGTTCTAATGTGTTGTGCGATCGCAAACACGCCCTACGCACTCAGGTAAAGGATCACCACAAGAGATTGCCCTTACAGATGTGCAATGCTATGGATAGAATCCAAGCTGCTTTCCGATGAGGCGTAATGGCGCGATCGCTAAAAGTTGCCCCAGAATACATTCAAAAGGCGAAGTCTGCTCTTCAGCGTAAGGGGTATCCCAGCCAGCAAGCGTTAGCAACGGAGACGGGATACTCTTTGTCCACCGTCAAAAACTTTCTAAGTGGCAAAGCTGTTGATCGTCTGAATTTTGTCGAACTTAGCGAGAAATTGGGGTTAGATTGGCAAGCGATCGCATATAAAGAGACAAACCCTCAACTTGCTCTTACAGCGCGAGTTAATCGAGCAAGTTGAAGAGGCTATCGCTTCCAAGTAGAATTAATCCGACGCTGGGAAAGCTAAATCGAGGTAGATAGAACCTTTTCTTGTTCTTGCGATCGCTCCAACTTCGCTTCCCCTGCCAGATACTCCGCTAGCTGCGTTTCTATCTGATCTTTCACAATCTGGCGATAATCCAAGAAATGCTCGATTTGAGCGCAAGTGGACAAATAACTGCTCACCCCACCCGGATTGTAGCGATACATATTATATAGATTGCGCCAAAACTGCCAGCGAGTCTTCCGCAGCACTCCTTGCCGCCAGCAAACTATCAGTAACGCCCGGATTACCACCCAATTCAGCTTCTTCTTTGCCCTTTTTCCCTTCTTCGGATAGGTTGCCTCTCCCAAGATGCGATAGTGGCGATAGGTGCGATCGAGAAAACGCTCTGGATCGTACAGTGTCCAAAACGCATCAACAAATTCACGGGCAATTTCTTCTAAAGGACGAGTAGGCACGAAGTTCATCAATGTGGTTTGATGGATATCGGCAGATTCACTCCGCAGTCGTCCCTCTTTTTTGAGTCGATGCCAAAGTGCAGTATCTGGTAACGCTTGCAGCATACTGAACAAAGCAGTGGGAATCGCCGTTTTCTCCACAAACTTGACGATGCGATCGCCCGCACCTGGTTTCTCGCCATCAAACCCAATGATAAATCCTGCCATCACCCGCAATCCTGACTTGGTAATGGTGTGAATCGCATCACTCAAAGAGTCTCGTGTATTTTGGAACTTCTGCGTCAGGGTTAAACTCTCCTCATCCGGAGTCTCAATCCCCAAAAACACGGCCCCAAAGTTACACTGCACCATCAAATCCATCAATTCTTGGTCTTTTGCCAAATCGACTGAAGCTTCTGTGGCAAAGGAGAAGGGATAGCCGTGTTCTACCATCCAAGGCTTTAATTCTTTTAAAAATAACTTGACATTGCGCTTATTCCCAATGAAGTTATCATCCACCATGAAAATGCTGCGCCGCCACCCCAACTCGTAAAGGCGATCGAGTTCAGCTAACAGTTGAGCTGGAGTTTTCGTCCGAGGTTTGCGACCATAAAGGACAATAATGTCGCAGAATTCGCACTGAAAAGGACAGCCCCGCGAGAACTGAACCGACATCTCTGAATAGGCGTCAAAATCCAGCAAATCAAAGCGAGGAATGGGCGTTTGAGTGACATCCGGCTTTTCTCCTCCAGAACGGAAAATGCCAGAAGTTTCGCCCCGTTGAATCGCTTCTACAAATAGCGGTAAAGTAACTTCCCCTTCATCCAAAATTAAATAATCTGCCCCACTTGCTTTGGCTTCATCCGGTAACGCCGTAGCATAAGGACCACCGACAGCAACCGCCTTACCCCGTCGTTTTGCTTCCTGAATTTGGTTGAGGAAATCCTCTTTTTGCACAATCATTGCGGAGAGGATGACTAAATCAGCCCACGCCCAATCTGCTTCGGTGATTTGAGCAACATTGCGATCGACTAACTTAAATTCCCACTCTTGAGGCAAAATTGCGGCGACGGTTATCAATCCCAAGGGTGGAATCATTGCCTTACGACCGAGCAAGGCTAAGGTTTTTTCAAACGACCAAAAACTTTTAGGAAATAGCGGATAAATCAGTAAAACTCGCATTAAAACTCTAACCTCACACGCGGACTCACGCAATTATCTTGTTAACCAATGAATTTCAAAAATGCGATTGGTAGACACTCAATTGAATATTGCTCAATTTCAGAGCAATCTTTATTTCATAGTTCAACCAAATCATTGGAAAATCCATTAAAATCCGTCACAAGTAACGGTAGAATAGTAAATTTTAAGCAGTTAGGATAAATTCTGTAGACTGGCATAAAATTGATTCTCTACTGCCCCAAAGATATATTCTGAAGTGTTTCAGCTAGAACAGCCAACATCAGCAACAAGACTTACCTATCAGGTAGACACCCCACAGTATATTAATGGTTCCCACTTTTTAACACAAAAGCTCCAAAAAGCCTAGAAAAAGAGTGACAGAAAGAAAATTGCACATTAAAAAGTTATTTTAGAGGAATTTTCAAACCAATATTCCTGAATATCATCCTCTAAAGGTTGATAGCCGATCGCCTGATAAATGTGATTAGATGTAGGATTGGCTAAATCGGTTGATAAAAAACAGTATTGATATCCTCGTTCGAGCAACATCTGACTCAACGCTGCCACACAAGCAGTAGCATACCCCCTTCTGCGATACTCTGGGGGAGTATACACCAGATTAATCCTTACTCCATTTGGCGTTGCTCCGTAGAAGTTAGCCATTGAGACGGCTGTGTTACCTTGCCAAAGATATAAACTGCCCTCATGCAAATAGCGATCAATAACCTCCTCCGGACTCGCTGGTTCATCTGCAACTTCTGCCATAAAGGCACGACACCAATGAATCAGTAATTCTCGCTCAGATCGTGTAGCCTGTTGCAGTTTGCCAGTGACATGGGGGATAGGCTGTACCGTTTCCAGTTGAAAATAGCGCTCTCGTGTTCCTGCTTGGTAAGATTGACCCGTTAATGCGTGCCAGTGTTGGGCAAAAATTTGAGTGGCTGCTAAGGTTCCCATCACTCCGGGGACTTGTGCTTGTAGAGAATGTAAGTCTTGGGCAATTAAGGCGATCGCCTCTAACTTTTCGACTCGTGATAAAAGTAGCTTGCGGGGTGGTGTTTGTAGGACAACGGCTAAGACAGCGCCCTCCTCTTCTACAACGGCGATGTAGGGTTGTTGGAAGCGTTCAGGAGAGTTAAGGATGGCATCAAGCAGCCCCAACATCAAACCGTGATACGCTTCATGTGCTAGTAAGAAGCGTCTAACTCGTTCGTAATCCTGACTGACTTCATTCCCACATTTGAGTTTCATCAAAAAACTCCCTTAGATACCCCCCGTCCTAACCTATTAGGGCTGAGTCGTTGAGTCTTCCTTCGGTGTTCCCAAATAGGGCAACCTGCCATAGGCATAGTAACGGCGGTAGAGGAGTTCTAGCCTACTAGCATAATCTTGAATCAATGCCAACTGACGGCGATACAATCCGCGAAAACCGTTGGCAAACAGTAGGGTAAAGATGGCAACACACAGCCCAGCCACGGTAGAGAATAAGGCTTCACTGATACCCCCTACGACACCAGGGGTATTGGTAGTACCGATATCACCCACTCTTAGCGCCGCAAAGGCACTAATCAAGCCGAGAATGGTTCCCAAAAGACCCATCATGGGTGAAACGGCAATGATGGTTTCAAAGGCAGTGTTAAAACGCTTGAGGACTGGCAACTCGGCGTGAGCGGCCCCTTCTAATGCCAGTCGGAATTCCTCTGGAGTGGGGTTTTCCAGCTCTATTGCAGCTAGAAAAATTCTTGCGATTGGCAAGTCACTATTGCGTTCTAGCATGACGAATGCCGCTTGCGGGTCTTGGGGATAGAGTCTAAGGACTTCCCGAATCAGGCGGTTCTGGCGCTTTGTCACTTGCTGCCAAAAAATGATGCGCTCCAAAATGAGTGCGATCGCTAATATAGAAAAAATTAACAGGGGCCACATGACAACCCCTCCGGCAGCAAAGAAACCGCTGATTGACATTATGCGCTTTTTAGGCTATGGATTATTCGGAACGCGCTCAATTTGGGCGTAACCACTGAAAACGAGCTTTTTCCCCTGAGTTTCCAGGCGATTAATACGCATTGTGACGCCATCCAGATTAAAGCGATCCAGATCCACCATGTTATTTAAAATTTCATCCAATGCGGTGCTCAACTTTTGAGAAATTTCTCGCAAGTCCTCCGGTATTGCATCGGGTTCAAACTTTGAGTTCTGAAACAGGATGCGACGCCGCCGCTCAACGGCAAGGGTTGATGTCATGCAAATCGGGATCAGACCGTGTTTGGGTAAATTGACTTTGGCAAACAGACGCAGGCTGTTGTTGGGTTGTAGCGTCACTTGCACGTCAGAAAACGAAATTGGCGCACCATCGGTCAATTCATTCAATGCTGGGATAGAGAGATTTTCCAGGCGCTTTCTTACGAGTTCTGCTTTGAAAGAATTGTTGATATCCTCCTGTGTCAGGATCACCTGAGCGATCGCTTGTGTGGGTTGCTTCAGGTTTAGCTGACCCTTGAGAACCGAACCAAAATCAATCGAAACGGCATCGGTTTCAAATGACATTTCCTCAGTCCGGAATTCCCGACGAATCACCAAACCGCGACCACTCATCTTGAAACTGTCGATGCTACCCTGCAATAATTTGCTCGAGGGGAAGCAGCGAACCGAGACTTCAACTGACTCGCTCTGAGTAAACAGGTGGCGAATCGTCTTGCTGGCAACTGTATTGAGCATTTGCTCTCCCCAGTCGGTGCCAGAAGTATTTTTTGTACCGGCGAAGCCACCAAGCATACCTTTTTGAATCCACGAGAGTTCTTTATATCTTTGTAACAAAATGTGAAGAACTCAGCAATCCAGCTCCTCACGTACTCAATCCTTGGGCTAGGTTAAAACAATTGACTGATAGAAGCCATGTGAGCGTGAAATCAACACTTCGTAGCCCTTCTTTAGTTTTAGTACGGAAGTCCGAAAGCTTCGGAATAGAATTTCTTAATCATTTCATCAGTTTTCATAAACGGAAGCGTCTATACCCTTGCATTTCCTCGGTTATATGAAGCTTCCGCAAAGGGATACAGAAGCGGGGAACGCGGAATGTGATGACTCCATCAACAATCCCAGTCCGTGATCGAAATCTCCCTATCCATCAATCCCTGTCTTGAAAATAGGGAACAGGGAACAGGGGAAGAAGGGAAGAAGGATTTTCATTCCGCGAGTGGTGAACTCGCCTTCATGGTGCCTATCTAGAAAATAGGGTGTAGGGGGTAGGGTGTGGGGAAATAAGGATTTTCATGCCGCGAGTGGTGAGCGACACCTCATGGTGCCTAGCCCAAAATTCCCAGAAGTTTAGAGTCCGCAGTCCTAAATCATGCCATGCTAAAACAAATGTTCCTGCTCCTCCTGACCAGGAAACTGGAGCGCTGCCTTGCCACGACCCAATTTCTCACCGCTTGTCTATCAGCCCTTACCGCTATTTTCCTGCCTGTGATCGCAATTGCTCAACCTATCACCTCTGATGGCAGTACTGGCACGATTATTACTCCAGAGAACAACGCCAACCCTCCGGGAAATTCTGCCATTTTTAACATCACTGGTGGTCAACTGAGCCAAGATGGGGCAAATCTGTTCCACAGCTTCAGTCAGTTTGGCGTCGAGGCGAATCAGACGGCTAACTTTGTTGTTCCTGCAAATGCTGCAATCTCAAATATTTTAGGCCGAGTTACGGGGGGAAATCCTTCACTTATTAACGGTTTGATTCAAGTAACAGGTGGTACCCCCAACTTAATGTTGCTCAACCCCGCAGGGATTGTCTTTGGAACAGATGCTCGGTTAAACGTCCCTGCTGACTTTACCGCTACAACCGCTACAAGAATTGGTTTTGGGAACAATAACTGGTTCAACGCTGTTGGTACGAATGATTACTCGGCATTAATTGGCACGCCTAGCGCCTTTGCCTTTGGCACATCCGGAACACCAGGAGCGATTATCAACGCGGGTGAGTTGGCTGTAGCAGAAGGAAGAAATCTCGCCCTATTGGGTGGCACGGTAATCAATACAGGTGAACTGAGAGCACCAGGGGGCAACATTACTGTTGCTGCTGTACCTGGACAAAACCTAATCCGCATTTCTCAAGCCGGTCACTTGTTGAATTTAGAGATTCAACCTTGCGGCAATACGTCGGATTGCACTCTTCCTAGCAACTCCGGAACAGACACAGGGACAGCGCCGCTACTGCCAAATCCACTCTCCTTACCCCAGTTGCTCACAGGTACAGCTAGCAATCAGGCGACGGATTTGACAGTTGATGCGGGGGGACAGGTGGTTCTCTCACAATCCGGGTTAGTGGTGCCTCAGTCTCCAGGTACGGTGCTACTCTCCGGCACGGCTAATGCTTCTAGAACGGCACCCTCCCAAACGGGGGGTTCCGTACAATTGCGGGGCAATTTGGTGGGATTGGTAGAGAAGGCAAGCATCGATGTTTCTGGGGATGCGGGCGGCGGTAGAGTTTTGATTGGTGGCGACGTTGGGGGACAAGATACAGCAGCTAATGAGTTGCGGACGGTTGTAGGGCCGGACGTGACCATTAATGCAAGTGCGACACCTGGTTCAGCCAGTAATGGTGGGCAGGTGAGGATTTGGGCTGATACCACCCGTTTTTTGGGTCAGATTAGTGCTCAAGGCGGAACGACAGGGGGCAGTGGTGGCTCTGTGGAGATCTCGGGAACCAAAAATCTAACGTTTAACGGCACTGTGGATACATTCACTCAGAATGCGGGCAGGGGAACGTTGTTCCTCAACTCGGCAAACTTCACCTTGACTGATGCACCCGCAGTCAGTGCTGCTCAAAACCGCAATTTGGCAGATAACCCGCAATTCTTGGTATCCGATAATAATACTGGCTCGAATACGATATCTTGGGGGCAAATTGCGGATCTGGCATCTCGGAATAATATTGTGTTGCAAGCCACTGGGGAAATTGCGATCGCAGATATTATTGGAAATACACCCAGTGTGACTCAGAACAATGGGGTGAACTTGAGGCCGAACCCAGGAAGCCTCACCCTTCGCTCCACAGAAAGTTCAATTTCCTTCCAAGACTTGAACGACACCCTCCAAGCTTCCGGCAGTAATATCACCCTAGAGGCAGCCGATAAAATCACAGCAGGTAACTTCCTCACCAATGGGGGCACTGTTACTTTAAGAGCGGACAAAAACAGCCTTACCGTCGGACAAATTAACACAAGTTCCTCTTCCGGTGACGGCGGCAAAGTTACCTTAAATGCTCCCAAGGACATCACCGTTGACTCAATTGATACTCGCAGCCTTAGTAATGGTACGGGGGGGAGTGTAGATATCACAACTTCAGGCTTGTTCCGAGCAACAGGTAAAAATAGCAGCAATATCAGCATTGC
>CBKWLJ010000224.1:0-14495 GCA_966675205.1 uncultured bacterium | reverse complement strand
TTTATAGACGATTATCGTTTCTATCAATTGTAGGAATTCTTCCTGGGTTGCTTCATCTGTTGTTTCCCGTCTGACTTGAGCTATCAACTCTCTAGCTTTTATCCCAGCAGTTTCTTCGGGTTCTATTACTAATTTAAGGGTTGCAATACCAATTGACTGCCCTGGAGTTGATCCTAATTCATCCAGATACACGCGACGGACGCGCTGACTGGCAAAGAATTCACGGTAATGTTTGATATCTCCTGTGTCTATCTCTTGAGTTGGATAGAGAACAACTGCACTCCAGTCGTTAGTTGGTTTATTCTGACGGAGGTATAAAAAGATTTCTGCAAACAACCGAGAGTAAAAAGTTGAGTCGGGTTGAAATTGGACTTCAACGAAGTAAATGGGGAGTGATGATGTATTGCTGGCAGGGAAAAATACTCCATCAATGCGGAAGGAAAGTTGTTTGACTTCAACGGAGGAGAATTGATAGGCGTTAGCTTCTTCAGGGGGTTGGTTGATGAGTTCAAAGAAGATGCTGGGGAAAGATTGGAAGAGGCGATAGAAGATAGTGTCTGTTTTCACGAAGCTTGAGAGTTATCAGGTTCTGGTAGAGTTCTCTGATTTTATAGTGCGTTAGCGAAGCGCCTCAAAAGAGGATCGCACCTTTACCTCGTCCAAAATGCGATCGCACTTCTCCCGTCTTAGCTGCTAAAGTGCGATAAATTTGGGGAAAGCAAAAGCGATTATACTTCAAACCTCCCCTATGAACAGTAAGAAAATCTTTGTGCTATTTTCTCAATCAGAGGGTAGCTGCTGTGCTGCCTGATTCACTTGCTCTATGTCTATTCCTAACGCCTCTGCTATCTGTTCTACACTTAAACCAAATGATAAGAGCCGAGGGATTGATGCTAGTTCGCGATCGCTCAACAGCAATTGTCGGCGGAGTTCGTTGGTTCTTTTCTTAACTACTCTGTAGGTATCAGCGGCCTGTTGGACAAGTACTCTCAGGTGTTCTGGATTCCAAGGTTTGGTAATGTACTTAAAAACCTTACCGGAGTTAACTGACTCTACCAGGTCTTCAACATCCCTGTAGCCAGTAATGAGGATGCCAATTGTGTCTGGAAACCGCTCAACCGTTTTGCTGAAAAATTCTGTCCCCGTCATAACACCCATACGCTGCTCAGAAATAATCACAGCCATCTCACCTTCGGTGTCTAGAATCTGGAGAGCGCTTAGTGCGTCATCAGCCTTGTAAACTTCAAAATCTCGTTGGAAGGTTCTATACAGCAAATCCAGCTTATCAGGTTCATTATCAACCACCATTAGTTTGAGTTTTCTTAAATCCTCTGAACCAACTTGAGCAACTTCAGGTTTCATTTTCCAGTTCCTGCAAAATTAGCAAAATCTTACCTTTAGGTCTGGCAAATTCCGCTCGACTACATTCCAAACCTCATCCAAGTCTAAACTCATGTAGTCGTGAAGGCATTAGCTGATTCAGGGGGTTGCTTGATGAGTTCAAAGAAAATACTGGGGAAGGATTGGAAGAGGCGATAGAAGATGGTGTCGGTTTTCACTAAGAGTGCGATCGCATTTTTTCTCTCTGAGCACTATAAGACCCAACTCTTGGTATAAATTCGAGTTCTTATTCTGACTCCTGAATGACACAGTTATAATTGACAGCTCAACGGCAGCGTGACGGTAAACGTAGAGCCTACTCCCACTTCACTCTCTACGGTAATCTCACCTCCGTGCAAGTCTACACATTTTTTAACAATAGCTAACCCCAGTCCAGTACCGGGAATCGTGCCGACATTGCTGGCGCGTTGAAAAGACTCAAACAGTTTCTCTATATCTTCTCGTGGAATACCAATCCCGCTATCTTGAATGCAGAAAGTTGCTGAAGAGTCGGTGCAAACCAGTTCAAACCGGACAGTACCTCCTTTGGGAGAATACTTAATCGCATTAGAGAGCAAATTTGTAATAATATGCCCTAAAAGTTTTTCGTCCATCTGGGCATCAGTACGGTCACATCGGGTCACAAATGCGATTTCGGGATGAGGATGCACGCTCATTCGTATGCTTTCTACAATGTCGCCACAGAAGGCAACCAAATTCATTGGGGAAGGCTCAAACTGGAGTTTTCCAGCTTCGGCTGTGCCAATAATAAGAACATCATCTAACAGTTGAGCCAGATGGCTCACAGACCGTTGAATGCGCTTTAAATGCATCTGTTTTTTCTCGTCAGACAATCTTTCACTGTAGTGTTCAAGAAGTTCAGCAGAAGATTGAATGGTGGTTAGGGGTGTGCGTAACCCGTGGCTGGTCATAGTAATGAAGCTAGATTTGAGTTCGCTAAGTTCTCTTTCTATTTCCAAGGCTTTGCGAAGTTCGGCTTCAGTCTGCTTGGCAGGAGTGATGTTTTGCAAAGCCAGGTCTAACATTTCCTTAGAATCATTGAGGAGAGGCTCGTGCTGAATTGTTTCTATCTGTTCAGGAACAGGCAAAAGTACTCCAGCAACTTGTATTTGACCTTCCTGATTTAACACTCTATTGAGTTGTGCTGCTGCACCCTCGAAGTTACCACGAGCAAAGTCTTTCATAGCACGAACATAAATCAGTAATGGCTCGAATTCACTTAACGCTTCTGCGAATGTTTCCACTAGTGACGAAAGCCGAATCAGCTCTGTCCTGTCCTGCTCATACGCCCTGCACAGAGCCAATGCTAGTTCACGAGTTGCTTCTACAGGTCGCGTATAAGCTAAAGCCGTCCACTTTTGAGCTTGAGCAAAATCGCGAATGTCTATATCAGGGCTATCCAATTGCTGCTGCACATAGGCAAGCAAAAAATCAGATAATTCATTGATTCGCTCAGTGCCAAAGCGGGGATTAGCTTTCAACTCACTCAAGAGCGCATTTCGTACCGCCCCTTCCATCTCATAAAGTTCATGTCCCACTTCATCACAGAGACTGGAAAGGAGCAAATCTGCTACCCCAATCCAAGGAATGTTGAGAACTTCACCGTGAATGTCGCGCTGAAAGTTAGCCCACAGGCGGTACAACAAATCCGGTGTGAGTGCCAAGGGAAAAGCAGCATGATATGCCAGATAGAGGTGTGCCTCTCCTCCAAAGCGTTTGCCAAAAGCCTCAATCCGACGGTGGGCAACTTCAGGTCTCATTTTCCAGTTCCTGCAAAATTAGCAAAATCTTGCCCTTAAGGTCTGGTAAATTCCGCTCAACTACATTCCAAACCTCATCCAAGTCTAAACCCATGTAGTCGTAAATTAGAACATCCCTAAATCCAGCAATCTGCCGCCAACTCAGATTGTGTACCAGTTGCCGACAGGTTGAAACCTGCGGCTACACAAACTCGCGTCCGCCTGCGCGGACTACGGAAAATGAGGATATCTCCCAAGTACACCCGGTCATCTGTCACAACGGCACCGCCTCATTTAGAATGCGATCGCGCCAAACATCCCGCAGTCCCTTAACAGTTGCTACATCAACTTTTCTTCCCAAAAGGTCTTCTAAATCTTGGATAAGCGCCACCCGATCCAACAAACTGCGACTCGACTCCAGTCTAAATCTCCTCACTATAGATCCGGCTTGAAAAGCGGGACTTTGAATTCTCAAGATTTCCCCCCCTTTTTAAGGGGGGCTAGGGGGGATCTAATCTGTAGCATTATTAAAGGAAATTGCTATTATTCATTACCCCCAGAACTGATTTAATGTCCCCGCAATACAGCGATCGCATCCTGTAATCCTCGCCTCGTCATTTCAAACATCGGCACTAAATCAGCAATCTCACCTGCTGTTGTACCCAACCAGCGCTTTTTGGGCATCGGATTAAGCCAAGCAATATAACGCACTCGCTGTTTTAATTGCGTTATAAACTTCTCCGTCAATTCAATACGCTCCTCACTATAGCCACCCCGCGCCGCACCCGCATCGCTAAAAATTAATAGTACTGTTCGCTGAGGAAGACGAGGAAGCATATCATTAATTGCTTGTGCTTCCTGATGATAGGAGTCGTGATAGAGATAATCCATCGGACAATTGTGAAAATAATAGATACCAGCTTTGCCTAAGCGTCCTCCCCGCACTGCCGTTTCTGCCAATCGATGAGACAATGCATGAAACGGCACCATTGAGCCATCTTGGTCAATTAATAATAGTAATTCAATCCGATTCACCCGACGCGGCACCAGCACAGGTTGTAGTAAAACGCCTTGCTGTCCGATTTGATTAACTGTTGCTTCAATGTCTAATTCTATCGGTATCCCTTCCCGAACAGGACGGCGTAAGTAGCGCCAACTCTGCTTCATCTGCCGCCGAGTTACGGGAAAATATTCAGAAGTTAGCAGAAAGTTTCGGTCAGTAATTTCCTCATTGATATCCGCCGCTTTTACCGCCTGAGCCACTTGTACTTCATCATCGGTTTCTATCACAAATTCTGGAGATGGAGTAGAAACCGTTGTAGCTGAAGAGGTCGCGGTTGAAGATGAATTAGAACCCGTTTCTGTTTCAGATGGTTTGGGTAACGACTCTTTAGATGAATCAAGAGACTGGCGCTGTTCAGACGTAGAAACAGACTGATTAATAGCTGATTGAGCCATTACTTGCTTGAAGTGATACTCAAACAAGCGGTTATCTTCCGTCGATTTTACCCACAAAGCTTGGCACAATCGCTTCAAAGCCGCTTCATCTGCCACGCCAAAACCACCTTGCAAAGCACGTAATAGCAGTTGATACTCCCCGATACCCAAGGGCAAACCTGCTTCGCGCAGTCGGGTAAAGAGGTCAAGCAGTGGCAGTTCTTCTGCAATCACGGTTTAGCCTCTAAACGACTCTGCGCTCCATACCGACGATAATCATCCCAACTTTTCAGCAAAACACCAGGATATAAAAGCTCTTTTTCCAACTTTTTCAGAACCTCATCTTGAGGATAGTGACTGAGAACGCGAAACCAATCCATCAACTCACTGGTACTCACTTTCTTGCCAGCATCGCCCTTGTCTTTCCGCATTTCCTCCCGTAATTGTAAGAAGCGATCAATAATTGCATCCACCAATTCTTCGGGTGAAGTGGGGAAGAAGGCTTTGACGATTTGAATTAAGCGATCGCGTTTCGGAAACTCGACATAATGAAACAGACACCGACGCAAGAAAGCATCAGGTAAATCTTTCTCGTCATTGCTTGTAATGATGACAATGGGTACTGCCTTTGCCTGGATTTCCTCTCCCGTCTCCTCAACTACAAATCGTTGCTCATCTAGTTCCAGCAATAAGTCATTGGGAAAGTCGATGTCTGCCTTATCAATCTCGTCAATTAATACCACAGTTCGCTGCTCGTTGAAGAAAGCTCGTCCCAAAGCGCCCCAACGAACATAGGTATGCGGTTCATCAATTTTCTGAATTTTCTCATCACTTAGACGACCTGCGGCAGCCAGTTGGGCATCTCGTAAACGACCCACCGCATCGTAGGTATACAGCCCATCTTTTGCCCTGCTAGTCGATTTAATATTCCACGCTTCATAAGGTAAACCAAGCTCATAAGCCACAGCACGAGCTAATCGTGTTTTCCCACATCCAGGTTCCCCTTTGAGCAGTAGTGGTCGTTCCAAGTAAATCGCTAAATTAACAACTTCAACCAACTCCTTACTTGGCAGGTAGGGATACAAAAGTTGTCCAGTCTTTTCGTCTCGTTCTCCTTGCTTGGGCTGTACTTTGCCCGTGTATTCCAGCCGCTTTTTCTTTAGTGTTTTAGCCATACCTGCTCCCACTCATACCAGTTACACTCACACAAGCTACAGATTTGCTGTAAGGCAAGCTCAGGCAGTCCATTTTCACTGTTTTTCAGGATGCTCTGAACTGTACGCTCAAGTTGAGTTGTCAGTTTCACGGGTAAATCATTGATACCTGTTTCCATCCAAATCACCAGGTCCCGGTCAGAAAGTCTATTGAGTCTCGGTAGTTTGACCAGTATTTGTGGCTTCCAGGTTGAATCAAGCGCCTCAACACAGTCAATTTTCCACTGTTCAACACTGCCACTATAGTCAACTAAAAACATGAGCAGCCGATAGTGACCTAACCGAGGCGAACAATTGCCGGATATCTCCACCAATGGAAGCCAGAACTCACAAAGAAACTGGCTCATATACTCTTGGGGCATTTGATCCAAATTTTGAAAGACTAGAATAACTGTCTGTGTCTGCCAAAGCTTGCAGACTGCTTGAGCAATTTTCTGCGGAGAATGCTGTCCCGGTAAGCCAACCCGACCCCCAAGTTCACGCCACAGGGATTCTATGTAGTTAGCTCGTGACTTACGACTCAGACCAAATTGAATGACTTTGGCACTTCGACCGTTTGGAACCAGTTGTACTAAACGATTTAGCAGCCAGCGTTGACCGTACTCTGGTTCACCGTGAATCAGACAAGATACGAGTGTGTGCTTTTCCACGAAACGCCGAAACAAACTCACTTGGTTAGTAAAATTTAGACGCAGCAAAGTGTTGTACAGCGTGTCGTTATCAAAGGTTGCTGCTTGCTCAGTCCGTTCCGGTTGTGCAATCTTTCCTGGGTTTGCTTCTGTCTCATCTAGAGATGACAGGGAACCTGCTGTATCCTGACCGCCCAAACCAGCAATTTCCCGCCAGTCCAAGGCTAACTTTCCAGCGAGTTCTAAAAAATTCAGATACTCAACAGGCTTGCCATTGAGAAATTTACTAACAGTGTCTCTCGATAATCCCAAGGTTTCGGCTAAATCTTGCTGACGGGGAAAACCATTACGCGCAAGAGCCAGTTTAACTTTGTCGGTGTACTCCGGGATAACCCTAAGCGATCGCGCCATGCTTTATGTAAAACCAGTCATTCAAATCGTAGCAATCTGACCCTAGACAAAAGTCCGACAAAAGTCCGACACCAGCCGACTTCAACTCCTGCACCCTCAAGGTTTCATGGATTTATCGAATTCAAAACACCCTGATGGAAAACCTGGAACAGTTCAAAACTATCCTTGAAATCCTTGTCATCATTCTAGGTCTTGCACAGCCCTACCCTCTGGTAGCAATAGCGGCTGGTGTGGGTACGATTTACTATCTGCTCAAGGGCAAAGACAAAAAAGAGGAAAACATTGAGGAATAACTTAGCGTGAATAGACGAAGCGATCGCACCATCATTAATTCCCCAGTGCGATCGCATTCTTTCCACCTTTCATCATCAAAAGATTATTACGATCGCAAATTCAACTTCTTCGGAAGTTCCTCAAAGCGCACGCCAACCAGTTCGCAAAATATTTCCCACTGTTCACGAGTCATAGCCGGTTCCACATCTCCGTTTTCCCAACGCCTCAGCGTCGAAGTGGACACCCCTAAACGCACAGACATCTGCTCCTGCGTCCAATTTGCCTGTTCGCGCAGTCTTCTCAAAGGAGAATCATTTTCCGGTGGCTGTTGACTTGATTTCTTCCCTGACATATTATCATGATCGATTTGAACAATCGCTTGATTCAATCGATTGTATTAATCTTTTCACAAGCACAACAATGGGCAGACACCCCTCAAGCCTCACCAGCGTGGTACTCCGGAAACGTCTGCCCTTTCCTCAATGTCTAATCATACTAGATTCAGGGAACGCTATGATGAGCTACAAAGAACGTCTAACCCCTTGGACGATTGTCCGCCTGCTGCCCGATATGCAACGAGTCACCGTCGGCCGATTTCGCAGTCGCTCTGATGCAGATGGTCATATTCGGTTTTTACGTCAACAAATTCCCTATGGTTCTTTTGAAGTTATTTTTGATAGTCAGCCTCCAGCCGAGGTCAAGAGCTAACCTTTGGTGGCGATAGTTTTGCTTACTACTTCTTAGATTAAAGCAAACAATACAAGAACAGTTGCCAGTTGTTTGTAGCCAATGTAACAATTCACAATTCGTAATTCGTAATTGATATTCAGACAAATATCAGCAACTTGTAGAGACACCCTACCCCGGTGTCTGTACAGTAGTCCTATCTGTCTCGAAAATAGGAATCTGGAGAGCCAGAACTCAGGAGAGAGCTATTTTCATTATGAGTGTTGTGAGATAAAAGCTCATGGTGCCTATCTTGAAATTACGAATTACGAATTCACGCGTTACAAATTAATTTGGCCCTTGTTCATCGGCATAGAAGCGGTAGAAGATGTAACCATCGCGGAAAGGCTGTTCATCTGAAACATGATGGATGATACCCCGATCCACGAGGAGTTGACCCAGTTGGATTGCATCTTCTCTGGTGCAGTTTTGCGTCTGCATTAACCATTCAACTGCCTCTGACCCAACGAAGCAGCGAGGGTAGATATTCATGTGATGGTGGCGGTCTTGAATCTCCACCCCGCCTGGTTCCTGCATCGTTTTTACCAAGCTCTCAATGTCGATCGCAGCTATTCTCTCTCCGGAAGGAGCAGCAGTTAGTGTACGTTCAGACATAGGGACGTCAGATGTTAGCATTGGTGGCTCTTGGGATTGATCACTGGGTTTATCCCCGTTTGCAGAGTAGAGCGTTGCTAGCGGAACGTCTTGACTGCCTTGGGTATTCGACCCGTTCTGCTGGAGCCAAACATTGATGAATTGCTCAATCTGGGGCGATCGCAAATTTAAGTCGCGCTGAGGAAAGGGCACTTCAATGTTATAGCGGCGCAAACTGGCTTCAATCCGGTAGTAGAGGTCACTCTTAATCCGGAACTGCTTCTTGGGGTCTCCCACCCAAACTCGGAGGTCAAAATCAAGAGAGCTTTCACCCATTCCAATGAACCAAACCTGAGGGTGGGGCCTGACGAGTACCTCTGGGTGACTCCTGGCGGCTTCGAGTAGTGCCGCTTGAACGTGCTGAATATTCGAGCCATAAGCCACCCCTACAGGAATCAATAGGCGGGACACGGGGTCACCATAACTCCAGTTGACCACCTCATTTTCTAAAAAGCGAGAGTTGGGCACCAAAATCGATACTTGGTCGAGGGTGTGTATCTCCGTACTCCTTGCTCCAATGCGCTTGACGGTTCCCATCAAGTCGCCCACTTTGACAAAATCCCCCAACTTAATGGGTCGCTCTAACGTAATGATTAAGCCGCTAATCAGGTTATTGGCAATATTTTGTACTCCAAAACCAATCCCAACACCGACCACACTGGCAAAAATAGCGAGCGATCGCAAATCTAGCCCTGAGGTTTGTAGCAGTACAATCATCCCCAGGAAGGCAAGCGTGTACTGTGTGATCACAGCAATCACTTCCTGCACTCCAGCATCCGCGCCAGTTCTCACTAAGACGTAGGATTTAAACAAGCGCGTGAGGAAGCTGACGGCAAACCACAAACCTACCGTTAAAGCGATCAGTTGCAGAACTTGTAGAGCAGAATAGTTGACCTCGCCCAGTGTTAAAACAGGAGAAGTGAGGAATTTGAACAGCTTATAGCGCCAGCTCCGAGCATCCGGTAAGATATCGGTTATGAAGAGGGCAACCGCTAGCCACAGACCCACTTGGAAGCCTACAATCGCGAGCTGTACAAATAATTTTGCCGATCGCGCCTGAGGGTTGGGGCCAAGGGTGTGGTCCCCCAACCAGCGCGTGACTTGGCGAGATAAGAATTTGCCGAAGAAATGAAGCGCGGCGTGAATGGCGATCGTTCCCAGCAGCACTCCTATACTCAACAGTAGCGATTGACGGTAATAACTGGGATTGCGCTCCAGCTTGCTGCGTTTGAGTGCAACTTCAATCGATTGCTCCCATTCCTTTGCCTGTTTGGTGAGCGTACTACCTGGGAGAACATCCGCCTCTGTCATCGTAACCAGAATGCGATCGCTATTCTGAGAGCGAATATTCAACTTATCCTTTTCTGGAACAACTTCAATATCCACCGCCTTATTGGTACGTACCTCATCTTCAAGCACCTTGTTGATGATTTGAGCACGTTCAGCAGCAGTAAAGTTGCCAGAATTTTTTACCTGAAACAAAACCTGACCATCCAATACCACCGCAGCTTCAGTGGTGTTGCTAACAGGAGCAGTTTTTGCTGAACTCTGCGCCAAACTTGGGACAGGTACCAAGGTCAGCATTAGCGTGAGTATACCCAGCAATACCACAGCCCACCGTCGCTGAACTCGCCTTGAAACCCCTAGCATCTCAGCTTTTTGCTTCGTTGCTCCCCGAAATTTGCGCCAGAACCATTGAGTTGTTGCTTTAGGGGGTAGAGGAAAAGCCGTGAATGACGTTTGCGGAGGGGAATGCATTGTGCAAAATCAGGGGGTTAAGTTTTAGTTTTGTCGTTTGAGTTGCACCCTCAACAATTCATCTGAATAGAGATGATTATCTGTTGATTTTTTGTTTTAATTTACAAGCGTCTACATGAGAGAGTAAGAATATTGGCTTATTTGTGTCTAGCTCAATAGTTGAATGAGTAAGATGCACACCAGCTTAACATTCCCAAAATCTGAGTAAAAATTGGGAACTGGGGTAGTCAAAAGTCTACTCAAAACATGGAGCAACTTGATGTCATCCCTCAAGAGCTGACATAAAAAAAAGCCCAAAATTTGGAGGCTTGGCTAGTACAGCGCGGCAAAAATAACCCACCAGTCCAAAAAGGTTAAAAAGCTTAGTGTACAAGCGTTCTTCCCTTGGAGCCTTCTGCCTTTTTTCTTGGAGCCTTCTTGCACTAGTAGAGGATTAAGACGGTAATCAGAAGTCGTTCCATTACTGGATAGAAGTATCGATTGACCATGCCACCGTAGGACTGAGCAACGGTACGCTACTGTTAGGAGTGGGTTCAGGTACACTGGGACGAGAGCGTTCTAGGAGCGTACTAACCAAAAGCCATGCACCGACGCCCATCAACAGCAAAACAACTCCGCCAATCACCCAAACCATGGTCATATTCTTGGTTCCAGCATTAGCAGCTCCGGATAAATTGGTGTGTTCTCGATTCTGTTGTGTTGCGTTGAGATCGCTCTCTCGAATTAAGTTCGCGGTCATTTTGTAAGGCCCAATTCTCAAAGTGTCCTTGCTGGACAAGGGCTGAATCCCTGGACGAATGGGTTGACCATTGAGAAATGTTCCATTGCTACTCTGGTCAGTGATATACATTTGTTGGTTCACGACAGTAATCAGAGCGTGATACCGAGAAATTTCCTTACTTGCTAACTCTAGACGGGACACTTTTTGCCCTTGCAATTGCTCTGGCATTTGGTCAAGTTCGCGACCTATCGTGATTGGTGCCGTCAACAGGGGTTGTTTTAACTCGCCTGTTTCTGGATCTTCCCACATCAATTGAACATACATAGGCTCAGCCAATATACGACACTTTCCAGCTTGATTTTTCAGTACAAATTCAGTTTGGTCAGGAATGAGTTCCGAACTCGATGCAGTTTTCCCCAATTTAGGGGGAAACCGAATTACTCGCAATTCGTCAGACTTTATGGCATCTGGAGTTTTTGAACATCCCCTATACTGGGTAAAGAATTCCGGATAGTTGCAACCCTGTTGAGTAGCTTGATTATATACGCCTGCCACAGTAAAATACACCCGGTCTTTCATCTACTGGCCGGAGGAATGGGTATCCTCCAAGCCTGCTGTTCATTTCCCTGCGGTGCTTTAACCTTGTTAGAAACATAAAATAACATAGTTAAACAGTAGTTAGGGAAGTCAAACAGCAAGCGTTTACAGATAAAAAACTCTAGGGGAATTGGGTGCATCTGGGTATAGCTGAGGTATTCCCCTCAAAAATTGGTGGCAAGAGGTTGACAACCTTGCTTGAGCTAAGGTCTACAGCAAATTTCAGATGCACCCATGGCAATGAATCTTTTACGTATCTTTCAACAAACCGATCCAGACCGACCTCTGGGCGGACGCTATAAAGTCATCAGTCAGTTAGCAGCCGGTGGGTTTGGTCAAACCTTTGTGGCACATGACTTGCACTTGCCAGGTCAACCTCGATGCGTGGTCAAACAGCTCAAACCTCAGGTCAGTGATACCGAAAGTTTGCAAACGGCAAGACGATTGTTCGATACAGAAGCTCAAGTCCTCTACAATCTGGGGAATCATGACCAAATTCCCCGCTTACTTGCTCACTTTGAAGACAATCAGGAATTTTATCTCGCCCAAGAATTAATCGAAGGAGAACCCCTAACGGAGGAATTTAAGGCGGGGGAGGCTTGGCCGGAAGTTCAAGTGATTGCTCTGGTGCAAGATATCTTGCAGGTACTAGCGTTTGTCCATCAACAGCACGTCATCCACCGAGACATCAAACCGTCTAACCTGATTCGCCGCCAACGGGATGGCAGAATCGTTCTCATTGACTTTGGTGCCGTCAAGCAAGTCAGCACCCAAGTCCTCAATCCCAAAACGGGAAGAACGAATTTGACGATTTCCATCGGTACACAGGGTTATATGCCCAAAGAACAATTGGGTGGAAATCCTCGCTTTAGCAGTGATGTCTACGCTGTTGGGATCATTGGTATCCAGGCACTCACTGGGCTTCATCCTAGGTTTCTCCCAGAAGATCCCCAGACGGGTGAATTGATGTGGCACGATCGCGTCCAGAATGCCAGCCCGGAATTTGTCGCGATTATAGACAAGATGGTGCGCTATGACTTTCGTGCTCGCTATGTGACGGCCGGTGATGCCTTGCAAGCAATGCGGAGCCTACCTAAAGAGTTGTTGGAGTCTGTTCCCCCCCCTCTGCCCTTACCTCACGTTTCACCAGCCATCTCCAACCCAGAATCACCATCACCGACGGCTACTGGCGGAACAATGCCGCTAATGGGATCATCGCCCAATTCTAACCCTCCAGATTTGCCACCGACGGCTACCAAGGGAACGCTACCGGTGATGGGGGCATCGCCTAATCCTCCTGCTTCACCCACACCTGAATCAGCCGCTGAGAGTTCAATTCCTACTGTCCCCGCTAGTCCCGGCCAGCGCCTCCAGCCGTCACCTGCTTCTGTACCAACGGCAACTGTACCCGGAGCGGTTCAGAAATCTGCCATTAAACCTTGGCAAATTGGAACTGCTGTTGTTGCTTTGGGCGCTACCGTTTGGATCGGCAAGTCTCTTCTTTCTCCCCAAACACCGACTCAAACTGCTTCCAACGGAAGTACTTCTGCTGTAAGTCCTGCTGCGACTGGCGATGCCGAAAAACAGGCGACAGCACTCCTGAGTCAAGCCGATCGCTTCAGGGAAGATGAAAATTTTCAGGAAGCGATTAGTGCTTATGAAAAAGCGATCGCTCTCAAACCGGATATTGCCGAAGCCCATTGGGGACTTTGTTACAGCCTGAATGCGATGGGGCAACCCGATCAAGCGATCGCCGCCTGTGATCAAGCGCTAGCCTTTAAACCCAACTATGCAGAAGCTTTTTGGAGTAAGGGTAGCTCCCTCCACCAGCAAAACAACTATGAGGAAGAAATCAAACTTTACGACCAAGCGATCCAAATTAACCCCAAGTATGCAGAAGCTTGGAATAACAAAGGAGTAGCCCTATTGAAATTGAAGCGCCCGCAAGATGCTTTGGAAGCATTTGACCAAGCCACGATTGCCAAACCCGATTGGCCCGATGCCTGGGCAAACCGAGGTAATGCTCTCTGGGAACTCAGAAAATTTGATGATGCGATCGCCTCTATGGAAAAAGCCCTCAAAATTGACCCCGACCATCCCAACGCGAATAATTTGCGTCAACAAGCACGCCGACAAATTGGTCGCTAACAGTTGGGTCATTTGATGCAAAGATTTTAGATGCAAGGATTGACCCCGCAGATCAATCCGGAGGCTTGTATCTAGCTTGGGATTTGGTCAGTTGAAATTATAGCAACGAACCTATCGATTAAGACATGATATTTTGCTGTAAAGAGATCTCCTTAACGAGGAACTCCTCAACAAAAAAATGTCCTAACAATTGTGGCGACTGCTATAGCTGACGTATTATTCAATTAACCCTTTTATTTAGTCAATTATCTGAGTATTTCGGCTATCAATAATTAGCCAATCTCTCATTTTTTTTGCTGTTTGCAGACGGTGAAATTTTTGTTGAAAATTTTATTGTTTACATGAGCTTTTAATGCAAAAAAAAATTATTTAAATTAGAAGAAATCATTAAAAATAATAATTGTTTTTCTTAAAAAATGTTCTAGGGGCACGTTATACCATGCCCCTAGTTGATATTACAGGCAACCGAGAGTGGTCATCAATTATCTAAGTTATAAGAACATTGAATTAACTAAGAGGGTATTGATCAGATTACCAAAGCGCTCTAATGGGTCTTAGCAACCGCACTGAAGTTGCTACCCCTTGAGCATTCAGTCTGACAGCAATCCGCGAACCCGCTCTCAGTCCTAACCGATTGATATCTTGCTGACGAATTGTGATGTTTCTCGTCGCACCACCAAATTGGGCGAACTCTACGGATTCACCACTGATGTTATTGATAACCCCAGCAAGCTCCCCTGCCTGTGTTGCCTGACTGAGTAAAAAGGGTTGTGACTTGAGATTGTCC
>CBKWLJ010000223.1:0-14635 GCA_966675205.1 uncultured bacterium | reverse complement strand
AAAGCCTCACGTTGGCGAAGTTGTAGCAGTCGGCCCGGGAAAGCGCAATGATGACGGCTCCCGCCAAGCACTGGAAGTCCAAATAGGCGACAAAGTTCTTTATTCTAAGTACGCCGGTACCGACATCAAGTTGGGTGCTGATGAGTATGTCCTCTTATCGGAAAAAGACATCCTGGCTGTTGTTAGCTAGTCAGTTG
Organism: uncultured bacterium; assembly: GCA_966675205.1. Lineage (GTDB taxonomy): Bacteria > Cyanobacteriota > Cyanobacteriia > Cyanobacteriales > Coleofasciculaceae > JBFLZA01. Next base: position 14,438 of record CBKWLJ010000223.1, on the reverse strand, counting down.
AAAGTGGCAAGTTGAAAGTTGATAGAGAGGTTACGCCAGAACCTTTCTACAAGAAAACTGGCAAGTCAAAGGTTAAAAATTGTAACCTTTTAACTCTCCAAGCTAAAAACTTTCAACCTTCCAACCTGAAAACCTGGGCTACGCCCCCTACGCTAACAACTCTTAAACCTTTAAACATTTAATCAACTCAACTCAATCCTTATGGCTAAGCGCATCATTTACAACGAAAACGCTCGTCGGGCCCTAGAAAAGGGCATGGATATTCTAGCAGAAGCTGTTGCTGTTACCCTGGGACCAAAGGGTCGCAACGTTGTGCTAGAGAAGAAGTTTGGCGCACCTCAAATTGTCAATGATGGTGTCACCATCGCCAAAGAGATTGAATTGGAAGACCACATTGAAAATACAGGTGTCTCTCTAATTCGGCAAGCCGCTTCTAAGACAAATGATGCTGCCGGGGACGGTACAACCACAGCTACCGTGCTGGCTCATGCAATGGTCAAAGAAGGCTTACGCAACGTTGCTGCTGGCGCTAATGCGATCGCACTCAAGCGTGGAATTGATAAAGCGACCCATTTCTTAGTAGACAAAATTGCCGAGCACGCTCGTCAAGTTGAAGACTCCAAAGCCATTGCTCAAGTCGGTGCCATCTCCGCAGGGAACGACGAAGAAGTCGGTAACATGATTGCCGAAGCAATGGATAAAGTCGGTAAAGAAGGTGTGATTTCCTTAGAAGAAGGGAAGTCCATGACGACCGAACTGGAAATCACCGAAGGGATGCGCTTCGACAAAGGTTACATCTCTCCTTACTTCGCTACCGATATGGAGCGGATGGAAGCCATTCTCGAAGAGCCTTTCATCCTGATCACCGATAAGAAGATCACCTTGGTGCAAGACTTGGTGCCCGTGCTGGAGCAAGTGGCTCGTTCTGGTCGCCCTCTGCTGATTCTGGCTGAAGATATTGAGAAAGAAGCTCTAGCAACTCTGGTTGTCAACCGTCTGCGGGGCGTGCTCAACGTGGCTGCTGTCAAGGCTCCTGGCTTTGGCGATCGCCGCAAGGCTATGCTCGAGGACATCGCCGTACTCACCGGTGGTCAACTCATTACCGAAGATGCAGGTCTGAAGCTTGACAACACCAAGCTAGATATGCTAGGTAAAGCCCGTCGCATCACCATCACCAAAGACAACACCACCATCGTTGCTGAAGGTAACGAAGTGGCTGTCAAAGCGCGTTGTGAGCAAATCCGTCGTCAAATGGAAGAAAGTGACTCTTCCTACGACAAAGAAAAGCTGCAAGAACGCTTGGCTAAGCTGGCCGGTGGCGTCGCTGTTGTAAAAGTGGGCGCTGCTACCGAAACAGAAATGAAAGACCGCAAACTGCGCCTAGAAGATGCTATCAACGCAACCAAGGCTGCTGTAGAAGAAGGTATCGTTCCTGGTGGTGGCACCACTCTGGCACACCTCACTCCTGTTCTAGAAGAGTGGGCTAACGGCAACCTGAGCGGTGAAGAACTGACAGGTGCGTTGATTGTTGCCCGTTCTCTCGGTGCACCTCTGAAGCGGATTGCTGAAAACGCAGGTCAAAACGGTGCCGTTATTGCTGAGCGCGTTAAAGAGAAGGATTTCAACGTTGGCTTCAACGCAGCAACCAATGAGTATGTTGATATGTTTGAAGCGGGTATCGTTGACCCTGCTAAGGTGACTCGTTCTGCTCTCCAAAACGCTGCTTCGATTGCAGGTATGGTGTTAACAACTGAGTGTATCGTAGTTGACAAGCCTGAGCCGAAGGAAGGCGCTGGTGCTGGCGCTGGTGCTGGCATGGGCGGCGGCGACTTCGATTACTAATTTTCGTTCAGGGTGGGCATTGCCCACCGACTGAATGAAGGGAAAAGGGAAAGGGGGAAAGGTGAAAGGTTTAAAACCTCGATCCTTTCCCTTTTTCTTCTGCCTTCTGCCTTCTGTTTTCTGCCTTATTTTCAGATGAGACGCAAGAGCAACTTAGATCCATCATCGAGCTTTTCGCTTCCTCATCCAGAAGGCAAGAACGCTTAAGAATAGCAACCCCATCAATCCAGCAATAGGGTTATTATCCACACCCGTAACCCAGGGAGAAACGGTCTCAGAGTATTGCACCAATTGTCCTACATTAAGGATGTAGTAACCCCAAACTAGACCAGCGTGCAAACCAATAGGCAACCCCAGGCGACCCGCAGAAGAGCGCTTTGCCCATACCAGCGTTAATCCCAACAACACCAAAGCAGGAAATGTCGGTAAGGTACGAATTACTTCTGCAAGGGGTTTGAGAAAGTGCAATACGGCAAAGATCAGGGCAGTTGCCCAAAGGGAGACTTTGGGCGTATAGTCTTGTTGCAACTCATCTAATACCCAGCCCCTGAAGACCAACTCCTCGGCAAAGCCAATACCTAGGGCACTCAAGAATCCTTCTACAATGACTCGTAGCAAGGCGGGTTGAGGAGTTTGGAATTGTATCCAACCGAGCAATCCTTCAAGTAGAAATAGACTAAAGGTAAAAGCAAGACCAATACTCAATCCTTGGAGTAGGTCATCAGCATTTTTTTGCGATCGCTCTAATCCATAGCTTTTCAATAGCTGAAATCGCCCATAGACGTTTCTACCCCACCATTTCAGCAATAATAAAAATGCCCCGAACAAAAGTCCCATCGTCAAGATAGTAACTAAGTTCGGGTCATCAACCCAAAAGTATATCGGTGCCGCTATCGGTAGCCAGAGCAGCAACAAAGTCAGCAAGAATGTTCCCAGCCGCACCGGAGCTGGGTATTGGGCGAGTTTAGTAAGTTGAGGTTTCAAAAATCTTGGGCTGCGAGCGGTTGGCAAACAATCAAAAAACGTTTTTATGTTATGAGTTCTTGAAATTGAGGCAATGCCTACCCCCGACGCCTCAAGACAAGTTTCAACCCGTTACTCATCCGGTTCAATTGTGCTGGTCAAACCGTGGTTCTTCAGCGTTTCGCAGTAGAACTCGGCATGCTCTTTCGCACAAGTGATTACCAAAGCAATCCCCGCCGTATGAGCTTCCATCATAATATTGACGGCTTGGGGTTGAGTGAGACTGGCTACCGTCGCCATCAAAGTTTGCACCACATGCTCCATCGAGTTGAAATCATCGTTATGGAGCAAAACGCGGTAGCGAGGCGCGTGTTTTCGGACTGTTGAACGCTTCTCAATGGTTTCGACAGACACTACTGGGCCCTCCTGGGTTCTTAGGTTGGCACTGTTTTCCAGTGGTACAGAGAACTATTTTAGCTTTTACTTTATATTACTCAACACCTTTCTTGCACACACAACCAAAAAAGTAAATTGTTGCGACAAAAATCGACCCCGAAAGACTGCTTTCACCTTTAAAATGAGTAGGGTTAACGTTACTTAACACTTGTCGTGACGACACAGGCAATCCAAGAAACGACAACCCAACCTATCCCAGGAACGTTCTGGCAGTGGCGAGGGCAATCAATTTACTATGTCAAAGCCGGACAAAAGCGATCGCAACGCCCTCCTTTACTCCTTATTCATGGTTTTGGCGCGTCTACAGACCACTGGCGCAAAAATATCGCTGAACTGAAGCATGATTTTGAAGTTTGGGCGATCGATTTGTTAGGGTTTGGGCGTTCTGCTAAACCCGATTGGCAGTATGGGGGAGACCTGTGGAGAGACCAGTTGCATGACTTTATTAATGAGGTCATTGGTCAATCTGTCGTATTGGCAGGAAATTCTTTAGGAGGTTATTCCGCGCTGTGCGTTGCTGCCCAGCGTCCTGCTGCTGCTGTGGGTGTAGTCCTGCTCAATAGCGCTGGCCCCTTCACCGATACCAAGGTGCCCAAACCCAAGAGTCCCTTACAACAATTTATTAATGACCTTTCTCGGTCTATATTGCTGCAACCTTGGGCAAGTTATCTTTTGTTTCAGTACGTGCGGCAGCGCTTCATGATTCGCAAAACACTCTCTCAAGTGTATCTTGACCAAAGTGCCGTCACCGACCAACTGGTAGAAGAGATTTATCGTCCTTCTTGCGACCCTGGTGCTCATAAAGTGTTCGCCTCGGTCTTCCGGTCACCTCAAGGGGAAAAAGTCGATGTGCTGTTAAAGCAGCTAACCTGCCCACTCTTGTTGTTATGGGGAGAAGCTGACCCTTGGATGAATGCCAAGGACCGAGGAGCTAAGTTCCATCAGTACTATCCCCAACTGACAGAACACTATCTCAAAGCGGGACACTGTCCTCATGATGAGGTACCAGAACAGGTCAATGCGATTCTCAAAGATTGGGTATTTGCGATCGCTTCTACCGATGTATCTGAAATTGCCAGCGCTTGAATTTTCAACGCCAATCGGCAACCAATAACCTCCGCTGAGTGAGTGTAATACTACTAGGAAAGTAAAACAATAAAACTGAGTTGAGCAGCTGCATATAATACATACAAGCGAAAACCTTAGAGGAGCGGCATTTGGGCTGCTTTTCTCTTTATGGGCACAAGGTTAGAAGTTGTACAAAATGCTTTTTCTCAAGAATCCTCGCGGTATTACAAGTCTTACTGATATCTTGAGAAAGTTCCCCATTCTCTGGACGTTTTCCCCGCTTCCCTAGCCACTTGCTGTGGCATCTAAAGGTAGCGGGGAAATTCATATTAGACGCCATGCGCTATCGCGCACCAAGAAAGAATGAAAATTCTTATCCCTTCCGCCTCCTGCCATCTGCCTTGGAGCCTTATTTTCAAGTGAGAAAGAGTTACTTTAGCTCGATATCGTACAATAAAAGTCCGCTTGCCTAGTTTGGCTCTTAACTGGGGTGTGATTATGGAACTATACTTGATTCGCCACGGCATTGCTGCTCCCAGAGAAGATTACGCCAAGGATGAAGAACGCCCACTCACTGATAAGGGGCGTGAAAAAACCGCTAAAGTTGCCAAACAACTGTATAAGCAAAACTTACATTTTGACCTAATTTTAACCAGTCCTTTAGTACGGGCACGCGAAACCGCGCAGATTCTTCAAGATGCGGGTCTGGCTGCCCAAGTAGAAGAATTTACCGCTTTAGCTCCTGATGGTCATATCCAAGACTGGATTAGTTGGCTAAAGAAACGTTACCCAAACGGTTCTGGTAAAGATGCCTTGGCGCTAGTCGGTCATCAGCCGGATTTGGGAAACTGGGCGGAAACGTTAGTTTGGAGTACAGCCCACGAAAAACTCATCGTCAAAAAAGCTGGAATTATTGGCTTAGACATTCCAGATCCCAAGTCTCCCATTGGTCAAAGTGAGCTATTTTTGTTGGTCTCGCCCAAATGGTTGCTCTGAGAGCGATTTAACGATTTTTGTAGCACTGAAGACTTCTGGAAAAGTTTCTGGTAAGTTAGCCTGATAAGGTTTCAATCTCATACTGTTGCATCATGACTGTCTGCGAGTACAAGCCAGGTTTAGAAGGCATTCCTGCCGCCCAATCCAGTATTAGCTATGTCGATGGAAAACAGGGAATACTGGAGTATCGTGGTATCCGTATCGAAGAACTCGCAGCAAAAAGTACATTTTTGGAAACAGCGTATCTTCTCATCTGGGGAGAATTGCCCACCAAAGAAGAACTCATCGCCTTTGAAAATGATATTCGTGATCATCGGCGCATCAAATATCGGATTCGAGACATGATGAAGTGCTTCCCAGAAACGGGTCATCCGATGGATGCCTTGCAAGCTTCTGCGGCAGCACTAGGGCTTTTTTACTCCAAACGGGCATTACCCAACCCAGACTATATTCGGGAAGCCGTGGTGCGCCTGTTAGCGAAAATTCCGACAATGGTGGCTGCTTTCCAGCTTATGCGGAAAGGCAACGACCCCGTGCGACCTAAGGATGAACTAGATTACTCTGCGAACTTTTTGTATATGCTCACTGAGCGGGAACCCGATCCACTTGCCGCTCATATCTTCGATGTCTGCTTAACACTTCATGCCGAACATACGATTAACGCTTCGACTTTCTCCGCAATGGTTACAGCTTCAACGCTAACTGACCCTTACGCTGTAATGGCTTCAGCGGTCGGAACATTAGCCGGACCCTTACATGGGGGCGCTAACGAGGAAGTCATCGTGATGTTGGAAGAAATTGGCTCAGTAGAGAATGTTCGCCCGTATTTAGAAGACTGTTTACAGCGCAAGGCGAAAATTATGGGATTCGGTCACCGTGTCTACAAGGTGAAAGACCCACGAGCAACCATCCTGCAAAACTTGGCAGAGCAGCTCTTTGAGAAGTTTGGTAGTGACAAGTACTATGATATTGCGGTTGAACTGGAGCGAGTCGTCGAGGAAAAACTAGGTTATAAAGGGATTTACGCTAACGTCGATTTTTATTCCGGCTTGGTGTATCGGAAATTGGGTATTCCTACGGACTTGTTTACACCGATATTCGCGATCGCACGGGTGGCAGGATGGCTGGCTCACTGGAAAGAGCAGCTAGGGGAAAACCGTATTTTCCGCCCCACGCAAATCTATACGGGAGATCACAATATTCCGTATATTCCAATTGATCAACGTTACTAGAGATAATTAATTTGTAGATTCAATAAGGCGATCGCTGCTCGTCAAGAAAGTTAAGTGAGGTGAGGAGCGATCGCTTCTTTTTATAGCTAGATAGTTTTGGCATTGCTGATTCGGTTGTGTGTTCAGCAAGTTGTCAAAGATTTAGCTGAGTCATAATCGGGTAGATGTAAAGTAAAGCGCTTTTGAAAGTCATCTTTTTCTAAAGTTCCCAATTTTGAAACGAGCAGAAACAGAAGGAAGGGAGTTTTATGCGATCGCTCTCTACTTGTAAATAAAATCAACGGGGTCAAATTTCAAATTTCACGGCTGAGTCATCCGTCTGAGGAGGTACTTCAGATGCATGGGAACAACATCAACAATCAGTATCAAGACTATAGAGAAAATCCTAACTATAAGAAACCACAAGAACAGCTAACCCCCGTGATAAGTAGAAATTCTTAGGTTACAGGCTGGGCGGATAACCATCCAACGATATACTAAGCAATGAGGCTCTTAAAAAAATCTTCACAAAAGAACTAGTAGATATATTCGATACCCAATAGATCGAATCGCCTCAGTAAAATCTCTATCGGCTTGCTATGCGTCCAGGAATTGACCTCCAAGGAACTTTTATTCAATCACTTAGGGATATCGGCATCCCAGCCGGTGCCGCCAAAGCCATTTGGATGCCACTACCGATGTTCCTCATGATCATCGGTGCTACATTAGGTGTCCTTGTAGTCGTCTGGCTAGAGCGGAAGATTTCTGCAGCTGCTCAACAGCGGATTGGCCCGGAATACGCTGGGCCGCTCGGTGTTCTTCAGCCCGTAGCAGATGGTTTGAAACTCGTTTTCAAAGAGGATGTTGTCCCAGCTAAGGCGGATCGATGGCTTTTTACCTTAGGCCCCATCCTTGTCGTGATGCCTGTTTTTCTGTCCTACCTGATTGTGCCCTTTGGACAGAACCTGGTGATTACAGATGTTGGCGTTGGCATCTTTTTATGGGTTGCCCTGTCTAGCATTGCACCGATTGGTCTGCTGATGTCTGGTTATGCCTCTAACAATAAGTACTCGCTACTAGGCGGTTTGAGGGCAGCAGCGCAGTCTATTAGTTATGAAATTCCTCTGTCCCTAGCGATACTCGCTGTGGTCATGATGTCCAACAGCCTGAGTACCATTGATATCGTCGAACAGCAATCGGGATACGGCATTCTAGGTTGGAACATCTGGCGTCAGCCCATCGGTTTCTTTATCTTCTGGATTGCCGCTTTAGCAGAATGTGAGCGCTTGCCGTTTGACCTTCCAGAAGCGGAAGAAGAACTGGTTGCCGGGTATCAAACCGAATACGCTGGTATGAAGTTTGGTTTATTTTATATCGGTTCCTACGTCAACTTGGTTCTCTCTGCTCTGCTGTTCTCTATTCTTTACCTGGGTGGCTGGGAGTTCCCCGTTCCCCTAGACAAGTTAGCCAGTTGGTTGGGTGTTAGTGAAACCAGTTCTTGGTTGCAAGTAATCACAGCAGCATTGGGTATTACTATGACCCTGCTGAAATCTTACTTCCTCATCTTTATCGCTATTCTGCTGCGCTGGACAGTTCCCCGCGTTCGCATTGACCAATTGCTGAATTTGGGATGGAAGTTCCTACTTCCAGTTGGACTGGTAAATCTACTATTAACCGCCGCACTCAAATTAGCATTTCCTGTTGCTTTTGGCGGTTAGTCATTGATCAAGAGGTCTTTAGTCAATTGTGGAGACTGCAACTAAGAAGAGAAAACAACTGACAACTGACCAATGATAAAAGACAAAAGACAAAGGTCTTTAAAAAGAGAGAGACACACACATACGCCATGTTGAAGTTCCTAAAACAAGTTGGTGACTACGCCAAAGAAACCGTTCAAGCCGCCCGCTATATTGGTCAAGGTTTAGCGGTTACTTTTGACCATATGCAACGGCGTCCTGTCACAGTACAGTATCCTTACGAAAAACTGATTCCTTCTGAGCGATTTCGGGGTCGAATTCACTTTGAGTTTGATAAGTGTATTTCCTGCGAAGTCTGTGTTCGGGTATGTCCGATTAATTTGCCAGTTGTAGACTACGAGTTTGACAAAGCGAGTAAGAAGAAAAAACTTAAGAGCTACAGTATTGATTTTGGAGTTTGTATTTTCTGTGCTAACTGCATTGAGTACTGCCCAACCAACTGTCTATCAGCAACAGAAGAGTACGAAATTTGTACTTACGATCGCCACGAACTAAACTTTGATAATGTGGCGATGGGACGCTTGCCTTACAAAGTCACGCAAGACCCAATGGTTACCCCCTTGCGCGAACTTGCCTATCTGCCGAAAGGTGTTCTCGACCCGCACGATTTACCAGTCGGTTCTCAACGTGCGGGTTCGCGTCCAGAGGAAATTGCTCAGCAGATGGAATCCAACAACCCAGACGCAGCAGCTAAGAAATAGTCCCTAGCTCCTATTGAAGCCTCAGTCTATCGAGCATTCACCGAGTCTCTATTAAAAGTTAACAGCGACAGCCGGTGATGCAAGATCAGCCGAAACTGATAGCTAAATGAAAGTTGCCTCAAACCTCGTTGAGTTCACAGGGAAAACAGAGGCAGTGATAGGGACGCAAGTACTAGAAATACATTGCAAGGAGATTAGGTAACGGTGAATCTAGCGGAAGGGGTTCAGATTATTTCATTGGCTCTACTATCGGTCATGATGGTTGGAGCAGCGTTGGGAGTTGTTTTGCTGCCCAACATCGTCTACTCAGCATTTTTACTCGGTGGTGTCTTTATCAGCATTGCAGGTTTATACCTTTTGCTCAATGCTGATTTTGTAGCAGCAGCACAAATCTTGATTTATGTTGGGGCAGTTAACGTCCTAATTTTGTTTGCCATCATGCTGGTAAACAAGCGAGAAGATTTTGCGCCAATCGCCAATCGATGGATTCGTCAAGCCTCAACAGCGCTAGTTTGTTTCGGATTGTTTGCACTTCTGTGTACGATGGTACTGGCAACGCCTTGGTCTATTTACACAGGCCCGGCGGTTGTGGGTGACAATTCCATTGTGAAGCTTGCTCAGCATTTCTTCAGTGACTATTTGCTGCCCTTTGAGCTAGTTTCAGTACTGTTGTTGATGGCAATGGTGGGTGCTATTATCCTTGCTCGTCGTGATTTTATCCCCGAAGACTTGGTTCCTAGAGAGCCAAAAGCGCCAGAATTCTCGAAGTTACCAGAGCGTCCTCGTGAACTGGCATCATTGGGTAGTAATTCCTCAGATAGACCCCGTTAAGGCAGTTAATTAAACTAATCTACCAGTGATAGGTCTACTGGTTAACTCTACTTACGTTCATAACTGAGAAGATTCATGCAACTGCAACTCCAGTATTTTTTACTTCTTGCCGCTGCTTTATTCTGCATTGGCATTTATGGCTTAATTACTAGCCGCAACGCTGTCCGAGTGTTGATGTCAATTGAGCTTCTGCTGAATGCTGTGAACTTGAATTTAATGGGGTTCTCTAACTTTTTAGACCCTCAAGAGATTAAAGGGCAAGTCTTTACAGTGTTTGTCATTACTATAGCAGCAGCAGAAGCAGCCGTTGGTTTAGCGATCGTGCTTTCGATTTACCGCAACCGCGAGACGGTAGATATGGAGCAGTTTAATTTGTTGAAGTGGTAAGTTCGCTGACTAACTGACTTCTTTTTATATTTTGAAAGCTGATTAGAATGCCTGCCTAATAAGGTGGGCTTTTTTATGGGCGAGGTACGTGCGATCGCATGCAGTATACTTGATTGACCATGATATCTATTACAACCTATTTTTAGAGTTCAGAGGTTAAGTTTGCACCGAAAATTCCTCCGGATCGACTCCCAAATTCACCCAAGAAATTGCTTACCGCGCTGAATTCGTATCAAGTGGGACTCGTATCGCGTGAATATATTTCGTGCTAGGGCAAACCATTTTAAACAGATAAATTGGCTCCAGATCTACATCCGAATCGATTTTAATTAGTGTGTATTCTTGCCAAAAATCTAACTCAGTTGCTTGCAACTCTTCCATAATTTGCACGTAACCAATGCCCTGAATTAAGGCTCGCCTGAGTTCAGCATTTTCCTCAGATAGAAGCCATTGAGATTGCCATTGATTGGGATGTAATTTGCCTTACTCAAGTCGCTCACGTTACACAAAGGGTCTCTCATCCCCCGTAAAGAGAGCGTAGCGAGCCTTAGCGTCCGTCAATTCCGAATTACGCTTGTGCGTATTACGAATTTTTAAGGATGCCTAATGGAGAACGAGTGAGCAACAACTCTCAGAAATGTTCATCCGATCGCCGGAGCTGATGTGAGTGACGAGATCGCTCTACAATAAAAGATTCAAGCATCTGACCGATCGCCGATCGCAACGGGTGACCTGTCACTACCCTTAGATTCAAGGTATCTGCCGCAAGCCAATGAGCGCTAGAACACTATTTGATAAAGTTTGGGACTACCATACCGTAGGTACTCTACCGTCCGGTCAAACTCAGCTATTTATTGGTTTACACTTAATTCACGAAGTTACCAGTCCTCAAGCCTTTGCCATGCTGCGAGAACGAGGACTGAAAGTGCTGTATCCTAATCGCACTGTCGCTACAGTAGACCATATCGTTCCTACAGAAAACCAAGCACGTCCGTTTGCCGATGTTCTGGCAGAAGAGATGATGCAAGCTTTGGAAAAAAGCTGTAAAGAACACAGTATTCGCTTTTATAATATCGGGTCTGGCAGTCAAGGAATCGTTCATGTGATTGCACCCGAATTGGGGTTAACCCAGCCTGGAATGACGATCGCTTGCGGCGATTCTCACACCTCAACTCATGGCGCATTTGGTGCGATCGCATTTGGCATCGGTACATCCCAAGTCCGCGATGTCTTAGCTTCCCAAACCCTTGCTCTATCTAAGCTCAAAGTCCGCAAAATTGAAGTCAACGGCAAATTGCCTCCTGGCGTTTATGCCAAAGATGTCATCCTTCATATCATCCGTACCCTCGGCGTAAAAGGTGGCGTCGGCTATGCATATGAATTTGCGGGTACTACCTTCCAGGCAATGAGCATGGAAGAACGCATGACGGTTTGCAATATGGCAATTGAAGGGGGAGCTCGTTGTGGGTATGTTAACCCCGATGAAGTAACGTTTGAATATCTGAAAGGAAGAGAGTTTGTTCCCCAAGGGGAAGACTGGGATAAAGCCGTAGAGTGGTGGACGAGCATCCGCTCTGATGAAGATGCTGTTTATGATGATGTTGTCACCTTTGATGCGGCCCAAATTGCGCCAACGGTAACTTGGGGAATCACTCCCGGACAGGGAATTGCCGTCAATGAAGTAGTTCCCACACCGGATAGTATGCCAGAGAGTGAAAGAGCGATCGCACAAGAAGCCTATCACTATATGCAGCTAACTCCAGGAACACCACTTCAAGGCACAAAAGTCGATGTGTGCTTTATCGGTAGCTGCACCAACGGACGCTTGAGCGACTTGCGAGAAGCGGCTAAATTTGCCAAAGGTAAGCACGTAGCGGAGGGAGTTAAGGCGTTTGTTGTCCCCGGTTCAGAACGGGTGAAACAAGAAGCCGAAGCGGAAGGATTGGATAAAATCTTTCAGGAAGCGGGGTTTGAGTGGCGCGAACCGGGATGTTCGATGTGTCTGGCAATGAATCCGGATAAACTTCAGGGTAGCCAGCTTAGTGCATCTTCTTCTAACCGCAACTTCAAAGGGCGTCAAGGTTCAGCAACGGGACGCACGCTACTGATGAGTCCGGCGATGGTGGTTGCCGCTGCTGTCACGGGTGAAGTGGCAGATGTCAGGGAGTTGCTGTAGGAAGTACGAAATCGGTTCAATTGAGATTGTAGAAGTCCATAGTACAAACGTTTTAAATTACTGCAACGGAGGGAAACTCATGAAGTTTCAAGCTATGGTACTGGCTACAATCCTTGGACTCGCCACACCGGCGATCGCGGATACTGCCCTGAGTACTCACGCAGTTGCCCAAGCCAATTCACCTGTAGGCATGTATGGTGATGGCGAATGGTCAGTCACCATCGGCTACAATAACAACGCCTTTAGCTACTATGGTGAAAATTTGAGGACGGGTGATAGCATCAATCTCCGGGGCGCAAGAGTTTCAGGTAATAGCCAACGTCGGATTTATACCTGGACTAACGGTGATGTCCGATATCAAGTTGCATGGCAACCCAGAGATCCGGAAGTCATTCGTGTCCAAGTGTTCAATGGCAGGGGACGAGAAATTTTGAATCGTCTTCTCTATGGAAGTGGTGATTAATTGACAGTAGCTTTCCTACACAGCAAAGAGTGGACTCTTTGATCACGTCCACTCTGTCTTAAACTCTTAGTGCTAGCTAGCTTGAAGCGGCTTGAGTCAAGCTCTTACTTTGCCTTGTTTTTGTCTTTAATCACTCTCTCGTCTTTAATGACAACTCTTTCCTTAATTTCTGGACTGCCGTGAACGTGGATATCCGTATTCTTATTATCCTTATTTTCCTCTTTGGCGGATTCGGCTGCACTTTGGGCAGATGACTTCACATCGTGCGCTGCACCTTTGGCAGATTCGGCTGCACTTTGAGCGGATGACTTCACATCGTGCGCTGCACCTTTAGCCGATTCGGCTGCACTTTTACTCGATGACTTAATCGATTCAGCGGCACTCTTGCCCGATGACTTAAGTGACTCAGCGGCATTCTTACTCGATGACTTAATCGATTCGGCTGCACTTTTTATAGATGGCTCGACTGCCTTCGCTGTAGCTTTTACAGTTGAGCGAACATCCTTGGTAGCACCTTCAATTTCCTGAGCTACAGCTTTAGCGGAAGGCTTAACTTCATCGGCAGTACTCTTAATAGAGTCTGCGGCACTTTGTACAGATGGCTGAACACCTTCAACTGTCCGCTTGACTGAATCTTTTACCTCTCTAATCGTAGGTTTGACTTCCTCAGATGCCCCTTGGACTGCGTTTACTACAGAAGGCTTGCTTTCCCTAACGGTCTGATCGACAGATTGCGCTATCCCTGTAATGGAAGGCTTAGTCTCTTCAACAGTCTGTTTGACAGCTTCTGCTGTACCTTTGATAGAGGGCTTGACTTCCTCAACAGTTTCCTTGGCGGCTGTCCCTAAATCTTCAACAGTATCTTTAACACCCTCTGCTACAGTGTTAGCTGCATCCCCTAAATTATCTACAGCGCGGTTAACCGTATCAGCAGTGCCCTTACCAATCATAGCGCCAGCAACTGCACCTGCCACAGCACCTACAACTCCTCCAGAGCGAGCACCGAGTACGCCCCCAACTGCTGCTCCAGCTACCCTCGCACCGATGCGCGGGGTTGAGGATTGATCTTCGTCAATAGATTCAGCATCTATGTCAGTCTGATTTTGAGCCTGCTGGTTCTCAAGATTGTCAACACTCTTGTCCTGGAAGCTAGGATTGGCATCAAATTGGTTAAAAGGCTGCTTGTTATCAGTCATAATATCTAATGTATTTCTACATTTTCTAGCCTAACTATTAATTCTAAAAAACTCTGCTGCCTAAGAAGTAGATGTTGGCTCCTACTTAAGAAGTAGATTTTCAAGGTATTTACCGCTACTCAAGAAATTAACACAACATTGAACTCATTGAAGTAACCGCAGGTTATGTCAACTTCAGGAATAAAAATTCCCATGCAATGCTTGTGTTATTCATTAATTATTTGGCTGAGTAAGTTATTTCTTTGGTATGCATTGATATGGCTCCCCCTAGCCTCGCCATCAATTTTGCTGTTTGCCAAGGAAACAATAGACTTCTTGCAGAAGTCGGGAACAGGGAACGGGGAACAGGGAACAGTAAACAAGAATTGACGCAAACAGCATCAGAAAAATA
>CBKWLJ010000222.1:0-14662 GCA_966675205.1 uncultured bacterium | reverse complement strand
CTGCCCCCATATCAGTTGCCCGTGCATCCCCTAAGTGGGAATTGTGTTCCCAGACAACAACCTTGGTTTGTTTACCTTGTTGATCAAAATGCTCAACGAGCTGATCGAGGGTTTCTGCCATGTGGCGATCGCGCAAATTCCACGACGATATCCGACCCCGGAACATGGAGCGGTAGTATTCCTCTGCATTCTTCACCAATCGGGCATTCTGTTCGGCGTAGAAGAACTCGTCCTGTGCCGCCTCGCTATCCCGTTTCCCATACTCGGCAGTTTGGCGTTGCAATTCTAATAATTGATTAATCGCTTCCTTCTGACAGGACTCCGTCAAACCAAAGCTAGCCGCATAGCCATAGGATTGAGTATCTTCACCAAAATTCTCAAAACATGAATAACGGTAGCGTGCTCGCTTTGCCGCTTCTGGATCGACCTGCTCCAGATACTTGAGTACAGCATCAATAGAGGCATTCAGGCTATAAAGGTCAAGTCCATAAAAACCAACTTTAGTCGCATCTTGAGGTAGGGCATCATTATATTGACGCAGCCAGTTGACAAAATTCAGAACATCTGTATTTCGCCACATCCAACTGGGGAAGTTTTGAAAACCTCCCAGTGCTTCAGCAGGCGTCGGGTCGTTACTCATCCCTCGCACATAACGATTAATGCGATAGGCATCGGGCCAGTCCGCCTCAACGGCCACAGCGGTAAAGCCTTTTTCTTGAATCAGGCGTTTTGTAATCTCAGCCCGCTGTTGATAGAAGTCATGGGTTCCGTGGGATGCTTCGCCAATCAGTACAAAGCGGGCATCACCAATCTGCTCCATCAATGGGTCATAGTCTTGAGCGGCACCCGTCAGCGGATGAGCAGACTCCCGCACCGCCTGGGATAGCTTTGTCATCGTTTTGTCTGGCATGATTGGAATCCTCCTAGCGTTCGGCTATTAGCTTCGTTGAGTGCTGTAGCTGGCTTCTTGGCTGGACTTGACCCAAGGGGAATGAGCGCTAGCTCGTTGGAGTAAATCGCGCACCTCTTCGTTGGTCGTCTGCGAGTTGTTTTCGTACCACAGTTCTACGCCATGGAAGAGTCGGGGCGTCATAGCGCAGATCATTTCGTCTGCCAAAACTGCAATTTCGTGGTATGTTTCGGAAGAAGAGATGGGCATAGCCACAACAATTCGATTTGGGTGCTGTTCCCGTAGTGCAATCACAGCAGACCGCAGATTAGTAGGAGCCGATAGACCGTCATCAACTAGGATTAAAGTACGACCATACAAATCAGGGAAGGGTCTATCATTTCGATAAAAGCGTTCCTGTCGTTCTAGTTCTCGTTGCTCCCGGATGGTAGCTTTATAAATCGCTGCCTCAAACAGATGATGTTCCCTTATGATTTCTCGATTGAGGACTTGCACCCCACCGGATGCGATCGCTCCCATCGCCAACTCCTCTTGACCGGGCACACCTAAAGTGCGTACTAGAAAAACGTCCAAAGGAGCATTGAGGCTTTTCGCCACTTCAAAGGCAACAGGGGCACCCCCTTGCGGCAGTGCTAACACCAGCACATCCCAGCGATTGGCATAATGTACCAGTTGCCCTGCCAGCAGTTGGCCTGCTGCTGTTCGGTCTTGGAATAACATGAGTTTTAGCCTCCTGACTGCATAAGGGGGGTTCACTCAGAGGTTAACTCGCACTCTAGACAGCCCTGGTGCTGCCCATACTTGCTTTTATCCCTTGGAACCGCCCTTAAGCATTGACACAAATTTTTTGTAATAAGGTTGATGCTTTATTACAGAACACATTGAGCAAGCCGGGGCACAAACAAACCTTTGGCTTACTCTGCTGGTAAAAACATGAATTGTGATTTTTTTATCATTCATCATTCACAATTCATAATTTTCCTAGAGCCATTTAAGACTCGTTAGCCTCTCCCAGTCGTTCTGGGTTTTGTACTCCAATTAATCGATTCCAAAGCTGATAGCCAACCTCAGTCTTAGGCACATACCAGTTATCAGAACCCGCTTCCATTCCACCCATTGCGGTAAACTCTGTACGTTCCGGGTCTTTGAGGTCGATGTATGTTGCACCCTGTTCCAAGCGACTGCCTTGCGGTAGTACCGGAATCTGCTTGAGTTCGTCGTCTGTATAGCCTTCTAGTTGTCGATGAATGTCCTTAACGTCATAAGCGGTAGGAGCATTTTGTTCCGGATGCGGTCCTTCAAGACCATAATTTTTACCAGCCATCGGCTGTGGATTAAGGTCTTGCTGCCACTGATCTGGCTTTTGATCGGTTGGTCGTCCTACTTTTTCAGGCATGGAATTATTCTCCTTTAGATGTTGGTATTTCCTCAGAATTAATCAGGTGAATACACCTCAGGCTAATCTTGATGCTTAGGAGAAATACCCTATCTTCAGGCTTAAATTCAAAGCCTTTGTGTTAAAAGTGCATTGTTTGAACTGATTCTATTGTTATGGCAGTGAATTTTCTTCGGTATTCGGTTCTGGGTTAATCGCTATAACTGCTGTGTCTGTATCTTTTCCAATATTTTGCCAGATGGCTTGTAGCACCGCATCTTTGTCCAATCCAGCACTGATATAAGGCAGGTTTTCCCCTTCAACTGCTGCCTTGGCTTCTGCTGCCAGATCTGGGTATTTAGCAAAAACCTTGTTCAGTACCCGATCTCGGCATTGGTGCATCTCGTTGAAACCGTTAAGGCGATCGCACTGTAGAAACTGTAAAGCCAATTTGTGTCCTTGTGCCGCTGATTGCACAGCCTTTAAAGTTTGTGAATCACCATAAGCGTTATCCAGAATACTCTCTAAATCCTCAAGATCTTCGCTATATTCCTTGGGATGAACGCCACCATCTCTTTCAATTTTGGTTTTTAAGTCTCTCACTTCCTCAATTGCTGCTTTGAGGGGAGCTGTAATAATGGGTTTGGGCTTATCGGGGGGGCGTTCCGAACGCTTTACACGGATACGGATAAAACCAATGCTAAGAGGTACTTGCGATCGCGAAGTGTGGAAAAAAAAGCTACAGCAGAGGACAGGCAGGATTAGAGTAAGTGCTAGCTTTCGGGAGTGCATCTGACAGTCTCTTAGTTAAAAATTGATGAGAGAATGTTTGACAGTGATGCGCCCATATCTAACGTAGTCCACTTCTAGAGCATCAGTCCAGTTCTATTTTTTGACAAATAACTCTTTCTGGGAATAGAAAAATCCATGAAGTTTCATCTCCTTCTACTCCAAGATGTTCTCCTGCTTTTTCGTGCATTACACTCCTTAAATAGGATTAGAGTATAATGTTTTAGCTGCGAGAAAAGCAGAATTTTACATCTGGAATTAGAGGGAGTCGATGGGCTACCTCGTTCAGGCTATATAAGTGAAAATTACTGCCAAAATCGTGAGTGTAGGCAAAGCATCTATCCGAAGTTTATATAACTTCTTTGGGAATAATTATCGTTAAGACGGATGCTCCTGACCCAGGCAGTTGGGAAGCTGTTATCCATTTAAATCCCACTTGTTCTCGATTGGAGCCTTTCCAGTGAGACATTCCAGCAGGAGAATAAAGAACTAACAGCTTATGAGGAATGCTTTGACTGAATTAGTATCAAATCTAAGATTCCCAGTTTAGTCTTGAAAAGTATCATGAACTAAAATCAACAAGAAAACTTCATCCCTTTTGAATAAATTGATCGCTTTTTACGATAGAGTTCATGAAATTTTAATACTTTCTATCCAAGTCATGAAAGAAAAATCATTCTTTTGTTTCCAACTCTCCCATCATTTCTCTGTGTTTTATTTTTATCTTGTTCTCAAAATATATGATGGGTAATCCCGACAGATGAGTTACATAAAATCTCGGTATTTTTCTAGTAGCTGGGGAATATAATCATAGCCATCAACACCTATAAAGGCGATAATATTTCGGCGCTGCTGTTGCAATAAGGCTTGAAATGCCTCAGTCCCCATTTGACCTTGCAAAATGGTCAGTAAGCCTGCTGTTGAACGCCAATCCTTAGAACCAATTTGTTCTAAAAGGTATGCACCTAAGCTACCGGTATAGATGGCTTTCTCCAGGTTTTGTAGGCTGTAGTAGGCTTGAGCAAGATAGGCCAGATTGACGCCTTGCAGGTATAAATCGCCAGAAAATTGAGCCGCTTGCCAGCCTTGTTCTAAGTAAGAAATCGCTTTTTGAGGCTGTTCAATGACAACGTGGGCAATTCCCAAGCTGCTGAAACACAAGGCACGACTTTGGCCAGAGGCATAGCCACCCCCTAAAGAATCACCCAATCGCTCTAGTAGCTGTAGCCCTTGTTCTAAGTACTCAATGGCTCTCTCATAGACTTCGGGTTCTACTTGAGCCTGTTCTTTGGCTTGGAAGACTTCGCTGTAGCCTAAATTGGCTAGGGCATTGGCTTCTCCTAATCGATCGCCGGTTTGACGAGAGAGAATTAGGGCGCGTTGGCTGTAATTAATCGCATCACCATAAATCTTTTGCGCCACACACAACCGGCTGAGGTGGTTGAGATTGGCAATCTCGCAGATGCGATCGCTCGCTTCACGAGCAATCTCTAATGCTTGTTGGTGAAACGCATTGGCTCGATCATATTGGCCCTGCACGCCTAGCGAATAACCGATCAATGTCAAAATTCGCGCTTTCTCCTGAGTTCCTTCGACTCGGCGCAACGGTTCATCTAAATAATTCAACGCATCCCGCAGATAGTTTCCACTTAACGAGGCAAAAACACCACCATAGAGGGGAAAATAGTCTCGCTGAGCAAAGGTACGGAGAATTTGTAAGCTTACTTGAAAACAGCCATTGACCAACACATCACGCTGACTACTGCTTAACGCTTGGTTCAAGGCATTGGCTAGCTGTGACCAAATGACCGCAAAAACAATGAAGGTAGAAATCGATAGTTTTGCCCCGACCTTAGAGTCATAGACCATTTTGTCAAACCAAGTTACTAGCCCTCGCTGCAAGTACTGGAGAATGATGGCTAATTCTACCCAAGCACTGAATTCCAGTCTGGGATGACTCTGGGCCCATTCGTTAAGCGATTGATTTCGGGCGAGAGTTTGAAAGAGGGATTGGGGTAAGGCGCTATTGACCTGTTTTGCCCACAATGACCAAGGGCCACGCTGTTCAGGAAGACCTTCAAATCCCAATGAGCCTCGGCTTTGGTCGTAAATCCAACTGACTAAATACTCTTCCAATCTTTGCCAAGATGCCAATCCCGCCGTGATTCCTTGGGAGAGTTGCTGGAGTTGGTCGCTGCTATCCGGATCAGAGCTTTGTTGGGCTTGTTGCTGGAGTGCTTTGGCTAATTGTGCGAGTTGTTGTAAGTTGAGTACCTGCTCTCGATTGGGGTCAGTGACTCGCAATAGGGCGGTGAGGCGTTCGGTGGGTGGGGCAGTGGTAATGACTTGAACAGCGGTTGCGATCGCTTGTGAGACTCGGTTTTGTTGCTGAGTTCGTTCCCACTCACTACTAATGGTATTCAGCGCCCTCTGGCTGCGAATCGCTTTCGCTTGCTTCATTTCACTGACCGGGTTGTCCACCTGCTGTTGGGTGGTGCTCATCTGCTCGGCCAAGCAGCGCTCGAAGATTTCCCCTGTGCCTACACTGACCCCTTGTAACAACATCTGGTAGACCTGCTCTTTCGAGCGGATTTTCCCTTTGAGGGTTGCTTGCACAATTTCGTCGATGAGCTGCAAGTAGCGATCGCGCAATGGCATGGAGTCCGGCATCAGGTCTCACCTCACAAAGAGCTGGCTTTATATTAAGCTTACTTGCTCTATACTCTGGTATTGTGAACGTCCGCATTCTGCTTGTGACTTCCAGTGCTTTCTAGCTTCTGGGTCGGCAAACAAACAACGAACACACTGCCTTTACCTAGCTCTGATTTAACCTCAATGGTTCCCTCGTGAGCTTCGACAATCCTCTTAGATAAATGCAATCCTAAACCGCTACCAGAACGCTTGTGGCTTCCTTGGCGAAATCGCTCAAATAGCATTTTTTGGTCGTCTGGCGCAATTCCTGGGCCTGTATCTTGCACTGTAACAACCAACAAGGAAGTGTCGGGAGTACTGGGATTGGGTCGATTACTCAAATAAATTTCAATAGAGCCAGTATCGGTGAATTTGATCGCATTCCCCAGCAAATTGGTAAACACGCGATGCAGTTCCAAGCGATCGCCTACTACCTTACTACTGATCTCCTCCTCATAGTTCAACTTCAATGCTAGATTTTTTTCTTCTGCTAAAGGAGTCAGTTCTTGGATGACTTCTTTGATCACCTCTTGGACATTAACTGACAAAAAGGTGAGCGTCTTGCGGCCGGCTTCATAGCGATAAACTTCTAGCAGGGTATTCACCATGGCTAGGAGATTCCGGTTACTGCGAGCCATCGTGATGATTGCTTCCTCCATCCCGGAGGAGAGTTCTCCGAGTGCCCCTTGCTGAAATAGCATCAGCATTCGATCGGCTGCCACAATCGGGGTACGTAGGTCATGAGCCATCCACGAGACAAATTCTTCCCGTTGACGAGCAATTTTCTCCCGTTCATCGATCGCGTGCTTCAATCGCAAAAGCGATCGGACTCGTGCCAGTAACTCATCCACTTCCACCGGTTTGCGAATAAAGTCATCTGCACCCGTATCCAATCCCTTAACTACACTCGGTTGATCAAAAGCTGTAATCAACAAAATTGGCATAAACGGCAAATCTTGATTTTGACGAATGCGCTGAGTGACTTCAAAGCCATCCATTTCCGGCATCATCACATCCAAAAGAACCAAGTCGGGTGGAGACTGGTTAATCAGAGTTAAAGCCGTTCGACCATCCTCGGCCAACGTAATTTCATATCCTTCTTCTTCTAAAATCGTTTGCACCAGAAACAAATTATCTGGAGAATCATCTACAACCAGAATGTGGTCAGGTTTAGACGACGGAGTCACAACCGGAGAATTCATGAGCTGGCCGATAAACAATAAATTTAACTAAACTGATTTTTTTGTTTTGTTTTGTATTTCTTAATATTTTTTCGGATTAGGATTTAACTTGCCTCATCCTCCCGAAAGATTCTTTGCATAAATTACTACCCTAAGTAGTTGTTTGATTTCGTTCTTGCTTTTATTTTCTCCTGTTACTGCTACATTTGTATCCCTCTGTTGCACAAGGATTTACTTTTCTTTGACATCCTCCCCGCCTTAGAACGACGGGGATTCCCAAACTTCACAATTTGGGTTTCTGCTTCTTTCCCTGACGGGTTTTGCTCAGTTGCCCTATAACTTGTACATCTGACGGACTGACGCGAAAAAACTCCACAGTTTTTCAGCTAGCAAAAGTTGAGCCATGAGATAACAGCATGGCAGTCTGACCCAACCAGTATATCTACTGATTAGCTATAGCGTCAGAAGATATAGCAGTCGCCAAGGCGATTAGGACATATGCAAATCCTGAAACCTTGACCTATCAATCTTTTTCCTTCTGCCTTGGAGCCTTTTGCCTTTTGCTATGTGTCAGGACTTTAACACTGCGATCGACAGCCTTAAGCGAGAAAGCTACATTCAAGATTGATGGTAGCCTATAACGGCTTCACTGCAAGTCGTTCACAGCCATCGAGAGCCATGACTCAGCCATGAGTTGACCCAGGCTAGGCGTCAATTTCAACAATCACTACCGTGATATTGTCTCTACCCCCCTTTTCTTTTGCCGCCTCAACCAATTTGAGTGCAGCTTCATCATTGCTCAAACTCGGCTGTAGATAGGAGCTAATCAAATCATCCGAGAGTTCTTCTGTGAGACCATCGCTACACAGCAGCAGCCGATCCCCTGGTTGGATATCCAGAGGTTGAACATCCACTGACTGCAAATCCTTACGACCTAAACATTGTGACAAAACATGACGCCAGGGATGCATTCGCGCCTGTTCGGGTGTAATGTCACCTGCTTTCATCGCCCGTGCCACCCAGGTGTGGTCTTCGGTAATTTGTTCTAGGGATGAATTTCTCACTCGATAAAGGCGAGAGTCTCCGACGTGGGCCAACCAATGTTGGTCGTCACGAAACATCACCACAACAGCAGTGGTGCCCATATCTGATCGTTCAGGGTGAGTTTCTTGATCTTGTAAAATTGCCTGATTGGCCTCCCATAGGGCTCCAGCCAGTAACTCATCCGATGGAATAGTGACGGATTGCCAGTGCTTCTCTAAGTAAGCCTGAATCGCCTCTGTAGCAAGTTGACTCGCTTCTTGGCCACCGGCATGACCTCCCATGCCGTCAGCAACAACGAAAAAACGACCATCAGGGTCGATGTAGTAGTCATCCTGGTTTACATTACGAAGTAATCCCGGATCAGTGAGACCCGTGAAGCTACATTTCATAAATTGGAAAGCTGGCGTTAAAAACTTTATGGCAGTTATAACATGCGATCAAACCGATCGAGTCTTCTTAGCAAGCGAATTAGGGCAAATCCTGCCAAAGCTGCTAAAACAACAACGACCAACGCCAGCCATCCTTTCCCATTCACGAATAGGATGGTAGCTGACAGGGTGAACGCACTGATGAGTAAAGTATAGTTGGTTCCCAACTGAATACTGCTAATGCGTCGTAGAATTCGGTCTGATTCAATAGACCGCACTCGCACGCGCAAGTCGCCTCGTTCTAGTTTATCAATCGTATCTTCAATGCGTCGGGGCAAGCCCAAAGCCGTACTGCTTACTTGTGCTGCTTGGCGTCCCAGTTCATTGAGAAAGCTATTACCGTTGGGAGTGTTGCCGTTTGTCATAATCTGCAATGCAAAGGGTTTTGCAACCTCCATAAAATTGAACTCTGGATCTAAACCCTTCCCGACACCTTCTAAAGTTGAGAAGGCTCGCATCACGAAGGTAAACGTTGCGGGGAAGCGAAAAGGCTGGTCATAAGCAATTTCGTAGAGATCATCACTGATTTCAGCAACGGATTGATTCTCAAATGGCTTATCCATGAAATGATCCAGCATATACTGAATCGATCGCCGGACAGGTCCCATATCATCAACCGGTGAGAGTGCACCTAGTTCAACTAAAGAAGTGACAACCCGCTCAGCATTTTTCTCGGCAATGCCAAAAAGCGTCTCCAGAAGTTGCTCCCGCACATTGGCTTTAATCCGCCCCATCATGCCGAAATCATAAAAGATTAACGCGCCTTCTGGATCAACGGCAATATTACCGGGATGCGGGTCAGCATGAAAGAATCCATCGTTAAGTAACTGCTGGAGATAAGCTCTTGCCCCCAGACGAGCAATCAGTTTCCGATCTAAACCAGCCGCTTCTAGGGCTTCATAATGGCTAATTTTAATCCCCGGAACATATTCTAGGGTTAGCGCCCTGGGTGAGGTATATCGCCAGTATACTCGCGGTACCCGAACCCAATCATAAGTCCGGAAATTGCGGCGAAATGTATCGGCATTGCGCCCTTCACTGAGATAATCAATTTCTTCCCAAAGGATGCGGCAACACTCTTCGTAAATTCCCATCCAGTCGCGACCTCGCCCCCAGTCGGGATGGTTTTGAAAGTAACGGGCAATGCCTTTGAGAATTTGTAAATCAATGGTAAACAGCTTTTTCAAACCCGGTCGCTGTACCTTGACAACGACTTCCTCTCCACTATGGAGTTGGGCTTTGTGAACTTGCCCCAGGCTAGCCGCAGCAAGGGGAATAGGGTCAAAACTGCGAAAAAGTTCTGTAACGGATTTACCTAAATCTTGCTTGATAATGACTTCAACTTGCTCGTAGCTAAAGGCAGGCACTCGGTCTTGGAGCTTGCTAAGTTCCTCGACATATTCGCTAGGAAATAAATCGGCACGGGTGGAAAATAGCTGTCCGACTTTGATGAAGGTTGGGCCTAAATCTAAGAAGGTTTCTCGAATCCAAATCGCTTGTCTTCTACGTCTAGCGGCTCGTTTTTCATCCGTCATTCCTCCCGGATAGCTCCAGGGCTTACTATCGAGCCACAGCCCATTGAGCAGCGTTAAAACAAAAGCCCAAATATCAACGAATCGGCGATGGCGGGAGTAATTTTCCCGGTTCCACCGATATGCTTTGTCTTTGTAACCCTTATCTAGGGAGCGCTGTAAGGGCACTGTGCGTTCCTTATGTGGCTTGAGGTTGACAGATTCTTGAGAGAGAGCAGACACTCGGTTTCCTAAACTGAATTTTTCAAAAAGTCTTATAAAAAAGCTAGAAATTTTTACGAACGAAGACAATGATTGATGATTAGGTCAATCGAAATCTCTGCTTCAATGAGATAAAAATCAAATTCAGTTTTTCTATCAAACTGACTGATTACGGTATAGTTTTAATTCCGCACGCAATCGTGCGATTTCAGCTCGGAGGTCGTCAATTGTCGCTTGCAAGTCACCGGACTGGGAACCGAAGGATACGGTAGTGGCCGTGGGAGTACGTCCACCCATAGCCGTTTCGATCTCACACTCGGCTTTTTCTATAACTTGCTCGGTAAATTGCCGTAAACGTTCGCGTTGCTCGGCATCAAATTTGCCCAGTTCGCTTAAAGCATTCGTTAGAGCGTCTTCCAAATGCTCACCGAGAGCTTGGGACAAAGCTCTGCCGACAAAAAAGGCATGAATGACTGGATTGTTCATGAAAAAATTTCTTTAGCATCCGCAACAAATTATAACGTGTTTATCAGGATTGGGGCTGGGACTGGGTTGAAGGTTAGAAAGTTGAAGGTTGAAGGTTAGTATAGACATTCCAATGGAACGTCTATACAACGGTTATAAGGTTAAAGGTTAGTAGAGACATTCCGGTGGAACGTCTGTACAAGGTTAGAGGGTTGAAGGTTATAGAGTTTCAACTGTCAACCTGCCACCTTTTAACTGACCAACCTTCAAACGCTCCTCAGAGTCGGCGTTCAGAACCTGGCCAATTGCTTCTAGGGGGGAAGGATTGTTCAGTATGCAAGAACGTCGAACCGGGCACTTGAGGGCCGTTCAGCCGCAGCGCAAAGCCAAATCCTAATCCTGCTGAAGCGGCAACAGCACCTGTCATCAGTAGAGCTTGTAGCAGTGAGCCTGTTTGGAGTTTTATGGGAGTTGAAACCATATCTTTAGAATTATCTTGAGATTGGGCTTGTTTAACTACACGCCGAATCGTTGCTGGTTGGGGGATTGAATTGCTCTGAGGCGTCTGCAAAGAGGGCTTT
Source organism: uncultured bacterium (assembly GCA_966675205.1). Lineage (GTDB taxonomy): Bacteria > Cyanobacteriota > Cyanobacteriia > Cyanobacteriales > Coleofasciculaceae > JBFLZA01. Next base: position 3,465 of record CBKWLJ010000222.1, on the reverse strand, counting down.
GAGGGGTTTATCGTACTAGGCTTGACTTTGCTTTTAATGGAATTGGGGCGAGGTGAGGTTTTTTTGGTCGTTTTCAATTGAGTCACTAAGCACTCTTGCAGGGAATGTTGAGGGGTTGGGGGTTCCTCCGGTTTAGGAATTAGGGAGAGCCAGCCTTCTACCGATTGAGGGCGTTTTTGGGGAATGATTTCTAACCCTCGCACCAGTGCCTGTTTTACGGCTGGGCTAAGTTGAGATGTGATAGATCCAGATTCTGGAGAGAACAAGTGAGGGTTTTTGTCTGCTGAGAGCTTTTGGCGAACTGGTGCTGGTAACGGTGGATTTTTGTAGAGCAAGCAGTAGAGTGTTGCGGCTAAACCATAAATATCTGTTGCTGGGGTACGTTTGGCTTCAAAAACATACTGTTCCAAGGGTGCATACCCTGCTGAGAAGAGATTGGCTTGGGTTTGCATCATTCCAGCGGAAAATTCACTAGCGATACCAAACTCAGTGAGTACGAGGTTGTCTGTGTTTTGACGCCTGATGATGTTTTGAGGCTTGACATCTCGGTGCAGCAACCCTGCCTTGTGCAGCGCATTGAGAGCGTTACCCATTTGATGAACATAGTCAATGGCTTGTTCTTGAGACAGCGCACTGCTTTGAATCAGTTCAGCAAGAGTTTGCCCCGGTACGTATTCCATCACCACATAGGGGCATCCGTCTTCTTCAAAAGAGTCTAGTATCTGGACAAGATGGGGGTGCTTGCACCCTTGGAAGCGTTCGGCTAGCTTTAAAAATTGCTGTTTAAATTGCTCAAAATCCGAATGTCGGCGCAGGCTTTCCGAGAGAGTTCTGACGACGACGGGTTGATTTGACTGTGTGTTGGTTGCCTGGTAGGTGAGGCTCAAGGCTCCTTTCCCCAAGCGGGTATTGAGAACATATTTGCCATGGTTTAAGGTCGTTCCCGCCGTCAATTTCATAAAAATTCACTCCCCGTTTTACTACCTTATGCTATAGCTCAAGGGTTGAATGTGAGAAAGTTTAAAGGTTTAACTTTCAATTTGCTTCCCTGTCAGCGCTTAAGGGGGTAATGCTCTGCCAAAAACGCGATCGCATCTGATTGATCCTGTATTACTCCATCCAGAGTTGCAGCTAAAATAGCATCCAATATTTCTCGGTATTTTGGGCCTGGCTTATACCCCAGTTGCTTTAAATCGTTGCCATTTAGCGGAGCCTGTACCTCTGCCCATGTAGTGAAATATTGCCAAATCGTGCGTCTGAGCGCTCTTGGGCTATGAATAGCAATCAACACCAAAGTCGGTAGCTTATACTGGCGCAGCAACTGGACGATTTCACTCTTACGGTTTAACTTCGGTAGTGACTCTACCACGTCCGCTTGGGCTTGGGCTAGTTGCTCTAAGCGATCGATACTGTCTTGTGGCAGTTGCAAATGAATGGCCACTTGAGAGCGTTCTGCTGAAGCTAAGTAGGCAATTAAAACTTCCAATCGCATCTGCCAATGTTCTAGGCGTTTATCAGCATCGAAGCGTCGTAACCAGCGATCGACTAGACGGACTTGCCGCCATAGGGTTTCATCTAAAGTCAGGTGGGGATGGATACAGCGCAGTGCCCCTAATGATGCCAACAACTGCAACGCTCTTTCCCAATAAGGAGCCTGTAGAATGTGCTTGAGTTCAGCTTTGAGTCGCGTTTGTAGGGCTGGAGCTTTAGTATTTTGCGAGAGCGAACGGTCATACACTCCACTTTCTAGCGCGTAGCGGATATACGCTTCAGTTTGAGGTTCTATTTCAAAGCCCAAGCGCACCGCAAACCGTACAGCCCGATAAATCCGGGTGGGGTCTTCAATAAAGCTATTCGCGTGTAAGACTCGAATTTGTTGGGACTGGAGATCCAGTAATCCTCCAAAGAAGTCTAATAAGGGTAGATCCCCAGTCCGGGAAGCCGTCAAGCGCACGGCCATCGCGTTGATGGTAAAATCTCGCCGATAAAGGTCTTGGCGAATCGAGCTGGCTTCTACTTCCGGATTTGCTGCTGGGTAGGGATAAAACTCGGTTCGGGCCGTGGCAATATCCACCCATAAAGAGTCTAAGACTGGGTCGTTGTGCCATAACAAAGCAGCGGTTTGAAAGGCTCCATGAACGTCTAGACGGACGTTTGAGTAAAGCTTTTGCAATGCCTGGGCAAGCGTCACTCCTGCCCCTACATCCGCTGAGCGATGAAAGCCATCGACGACCAAATCAATATCCTTTAGCAACAGAGGTTCAGTGGGATCAGCCAGCAATAAATCTCGGACAGCTCCCCCCACTAAATAAAGGTGCCAGCCTCGCTCTTGCGCTTCCTGAGCGGCTTTGGTGAGCAGTTTCCACAACGGGGGAGTAAGGCGTTCTCGCAAATTGGGAATGATGGATTGAGGATTAGGCAGGGGGAGAAGGCAAGTTTTTTCCCCTGTTGTCAGTCCCCAGTCTTCAGTTGCTTTGCCTTGATGCAGTTGTCGTAGAACGTCTGTGCGGGTGACAATTCCGACTAACTCCCCGTTTTCTAGCACAGGCAAACGCCCGATATCGTAAGTCACCATCAGCGACTCGATTTCTGGCAAGGAGGTTTGAGGTGTAATTGTCTTCACATTGCGAGTCATGTAGCCTTTGACTGGCGCATGACCAAAACCGTGGTGCAGGGCTAAATCTAAGTCTCGCCGTGAGACGACTCCAGCAAGCTGGTCGTTTTCATCGACAACGGAAAGTCCTGAATGACCATAGCGCAACAATATTCTTTGGGCCTCGCTAATGGTGGTATCGGGACGAATGGTACGTACTGGCGACGACATTAGCTCTCGTGCAGTTAGAGGCTCCTGAATTTGGTTTTTTAGCTGATTAATGAGCTGTTCTAAAATTACCAAGGCATTAACGTCTCGGATTCTGACGGAAGCTGCTTGAGAATGCCCACCGCCTCCTAAGGGTTGAAACAACTCATTTAAATTGGTGCCCTCAATTCGCGATCGCCCAATAATGATCAGACGTGATGATAGGATTTTCTCTTCCTCATCTTCCCGCCCCGGATGCTCGGCGGCTAAGAGCAGGGCATCGCTTTCGGTAAGTTCAACCAGTCGGGAGGCTAACCCTGATAATCCAGGTACAAAGCCCTTGGTTTTGAGGAGTACCCAAGAAATTTTGTAGCCTAAGTAATCTTGTGAATTTAAATCATCTAAGGCTTGGGTCAATAAGGCTTGGAGTTGAGGCGATAACCCTGGATCGACATATTCAGCAATTTGCCTGACACTGGCTCCTTGGGCCATCAACCACGCTAAAGCGGCGGCATCTCGCGGTGTAGTCTGGTCATAGGTCAAAGAGCCCGTATCGACGTGAATACCCAGTGCCATCACGGTTGCCTCAGCGGTTGTCAACAGGATTGAGGTTTGTTGTAACTGCTCGACAATCAGGGTGGTTGTAGCTCCCACTGGCTGAATAT
>CBKWLJ010000221.1:0-14677 GCA_966675205.1 uncultured bacterium | reverse complement strand
GTTTTTCGCAGGTCTTGAGTCAGGTCAGCTACTGCTTTTCTGGCATTCTGACGACTAGACTGATAGAGTGAGTAACGCTCTGACACAGATAAGGGTTGACCCACTACCATCTTTACCCGTTGCTTGCCAAGTTGGGGGCGCTCAAAAGGATTACTTCCCTTAATCCGAGTCACCATATCCCACATCAGTAAAGTGGTTTCAGCAAATCGCTCTACCGTCGGTTTTTCAATAACATAGTAGCCTGTAACCGCTACAAACGTTTCTACTAGCCGCATATGCCACATCCGTAGGTTGGCTTCTTCTGCGATACGATCTGCTAGTCCCCTTTCTAAAGGAGAGATGCTGTTAACGTTCTTCAACTCTTCTCGATAAATATAGTTCCAACCTGCCTGCTCTAGGCGGCGACAGCGGTCAATTATATTTCCGTTCGGGGATAAGTCAAAATACTCCTCAGCAACCTGGAGTGCGACGTTTAGTAAAGTTTGGAGGCGAATGGAGAGTGCTTTATTGAGGTCAGTGCCCGATTCAGGTTTTTGATCACAAGTGCTTTCAGCCGCTGTTGGTACAGTTCGATGGTAAAATCGGGTGTAAAATTCTTCCATTACCGACAGTAAGCGATCGCTCAAACGATAAAGCCGACGATAGAGCGAGTGTTGGGCTTTAGGAGTCAGGGTTCGAGTTGAAGTCGTAATCTCAGGGCATTCTTCCTCAACAGGTAAACCACTCGCGGCTTCCAATTCACCTAAAAGCTTTTCAATGGCTTTCCACGGAGCATCAACATAACGGTATTGAATGCCTACAGGTACGATCAAAACCTGTTGCGATCGCTCGTTTTTTAATAAATCTTCAACACACCAAAATCCTAATTGAGCAATACCCGGCTCTAAAGGGCTGATAATCTCATTATGACCATTAGTTGCCCCTTCTGGAGCAGCAGCCAAGGGAAACCGACCCTTCAAAAACAAGTCACGAGCTGATCTCAATCCCATCCAATCTGCTTTCCCCCGATGGATAGGAGTACAGCCTAAGCGAGAATAAAGCCAGCTTGTTTGTTCACCTGCCCAAAGAGGAATTCCTCGGTCATAAATAAAATGGGCATGAATAGGCTGCCGTAACGATATCCCCTGTTGTTTAGCGACTTGTGGTACCAATTTCCACAGTAAATGAGACATACAAAAGGGGTCTTCAACCCTAGGATGACGAAATGCAATTAAAAAGCGAATCTTCTCTTCTTGGAACTGACTATACAAATCAGCCAAGATTTCAACATTATCTGCTTCAATTTCACTAATTGTCGTGCGATATTGAATCCAAAAGGGTAATACCTGCTGGGCAACTCGTAGAACTAGAGGGTTGAAAGCTGGCGGGATAAATTCTAAAGGGGGTTGAGCCTGACGAATCAGATCGGACAAAGTCGTTTTCTCCTGAATGGGTATCGAGATTCCGCAACATCGCGGATGCGAGTACACATCCTAGATTTAGCGGAAATCAGGATTATAGACGGTGGAGATACAACCAGTGAGTTGACTGTCACAATTTCTTGACAACTCTTATGCAAGGTTTGATCCAAGTAAACAGATAACAAAAAATTTCACGAATCATTGAGAACTGCTGTAGAGAACAAGGTGACTTTGCCTCTCTTGCATTTCATGAGTAGTACTCGACCAACCTAAAATTGACGGCTTAGAACTGACACGGGGACGCGGGGATAGGGAGACACGGAGAATTTTAACCCGGCAAAGTTGCCTTGGCGGACTACTAGATGCTTCTCTCAGCCTTCAAAGAAGGTGTTGCCAGCAGAAGCAAAGACTTGAAGAGTGTACTGCTATCAAATCACCCAATAGGATGAGTTAATAGGGTGAAGCTCAAGTCTTATGGTCACTTTTATTGTGAATGATAGGGATAAATTAAAATTTGAGTTAAATTTCCCTAGTGGGTCAGGAGGATGAGTATGTCTAACATGAGCGCGAACCCTAAAAATCAGACTAATTTATTAGTTTCTACTAGTATATTATTGCTGAGTTTAATGGTGAATATTCCGGCTTTATCTGCTACTTTCATGACTTCAATAACAGCTTCTCAGCCTCAAGTCGAAATAATTTCACAAAATATTGGCGATAATCAAATCAATTTAGAAAAAATTTATATATCCGAACTCGGCACAAACTTAGGTTGGCTAATACGGGTTAATAATTCTTTAGTCGCCATAGATGCTAGTGGCAATCTTATCAAAATTCTAGAAAGAACAGCAGATAATAGCAGTAATAATACCGTTGAGTATTATGCCAGCGGTATGAATGAAGGAAAAATCATGCGTATTGGCAATCATTGGTTTCAATATTACAATAATGCAGGTATAGAACAAGGAAAAATTCGCTCTATAGGAAATCTTTATTTTCACTATTACAATAGTGGAGGTTTTGAAAATGGAAGAATATTATCCATAGGAAATCTTTATTTTCACTATTACAATAGTGGGATTAATGGCATTAAAACTCAGTCAATTGGTAATGTGTATTTTACTTATAGCAATAATGGCAAAATGCAAACTATAAGTGGAAACCAACCTGGAATTAGTATACAAACGCTCTCAATGCAGCAGTGGAGATTAGTAATGGGAGTGGAAGAACCTCTTCCAGATTCCTTAGTTCCTAGTAGCCAACCGATAATATTACATAACCATTAATTGTGGAAAAAATGGTGATAGCTGTATCAACTAGCTAGGAAATTTTTTGTGCAAAAATAGGATATTACCAGATTTTCCTTTGATGATATTGTTTCTCTTATTGTGAATTCAAATAGGATGAGTATATTTTTAAACAGAGCAGTAGTGATTTAAATTTAGCTTTATCAACAATCATCCCTCAAAATGTATTCAATCGAACTATTTAAATTTAGAGTTTCCTGTAAATTAAAAAACTGATCTTGAAGTAGCCAATAAAGAATCAATTTCTGTTGAAATTTATGGAATAGGTAACTTGACCTTGATTTCAGAAATTAAGTGTGGATTCAGGCAAAGTACTAAAACAGTCAATTAAGCTATTTTAGCTTTTGGTTTTTGCAACTAAAGGAGTAAATATACTCAAAATAATAATATTAACCAAGTAGTTAAAAGGTATTGAGTCCCCGACTTCCCGTTGTGGAGAAAATTCAAAATTCTCGCATCCAAAATCCTTACATCGAATGATGCATTGCAAAAAAACTTAAAATAAAAATTTATCGTAACTTTATCTTTCGCTTGTTCGTTTTATTTAAAACAGTGCATAATTACGTTCATTATAAACCTGTGCTACTTCCGGTTTAAAGCCGCCTACAACTAACGCAACATCTGGTTTAGAGTCACCCAACAATATGTCATCATCCACACAACCGAGCCCGACTAATTCTCCCATTCGCGAAACAATACATCACCAAATTGTCATTGTTGGCGGTGGTGCCGCAGGAATTACGGTAGCATCTCAATTACTCGTCAAAAATGACAAACTTGACATTGCTATTATTGAACCTTCCGATAAACATTATTACCAACCGGCTTGGACACTTGTCGGGGGAGGTCAGTACAACATAGAAGATACCGCGAAGCCAGAAGAACAATGCATTCCCAACGGCGTCGCTTGGATTAAGGATTATGCTGCCGATTTAGACCCTGATAATAATACTGTTATCACCCGTGAGGGCAAACAAGTTCACTACGACTATTTGGTGCTGTGTCCCGGTATTCAGATTAACTGGCACCTGATTGAGGGGTTACAGGAGGCACTGGGGAAAGGAGGCGTATGCAGTAACTATGCCTTTAAGTATGCCCCCTATACTTGGGAAACAATTCGTAACTTTAAGGGGGGAAATGCTCTATTTACCTACCCGGCAACGCCCATCAAGTGTGGTGGTGCCCCCCAAAAGATTATGTATATGGCTGATGATGCCTTCCGCCAGCAAGGTGTTCGTGACAAGACGAAAGTTATCTATTGCAATGCGATGGCGGCAATTTTTCCTGTTCCCGCTTACGCTGAACCATTGCTCAAGGTTGCTCAACGTAGGAACATTGAGGTGAAATACAAATCCAACCTCAAGGCAATTCGCGCCCAATCCAAAGAAGCGGTATTTGATGTCACGACAGATAACGGCGTGGAAGAGGTGGTGATTCCCTACGATATGATTCATATCACCCCACCGATGGGTGCTCCAGATTTTGTCAAAAACAGCAAACTATCTGTTCAAGATGGTCCAAGTAAGGGTTGGGTTGATGTCAACAAGAGTACGTTGCAGCACAATGTTTATCCCAACGTATTCAGCTTAGGAGATGCCTCTTCTCTGCCTATCTCCAAAACAGCGGCCGCCATTCGTGGCCAAGCACCCATACTGGTAGAAAATTTACTCGCTGTGATTGGCGCTAGCTCCATGACAGGGTCATATACTGGCTACACTTGTTGCCCCCTGATTACAGGCTACGGCAAAGTCATTATGGCGGAGTTTGACTACAGTAACCAACCCTTGTCTACATTCCCAATGGACCCCAGGGAAGAGCGCTATAGTATGTGGCTGTTGAAACGGCACGTCTTACCTTGGGTTTACTGGAATCGGATGTTGAAAGGTAAACCGTTTGAGGGACAAGTGTTGAAGTTAAAGGGGTGGAGGCCGCCTGCAACAACTTAAGGCTTGAGATTGGAGCGATATATCCAATCTGCCAATTTTAGCCAAGAGAACTACCTACGCTGTACTCGAAAAGTCAGCGTAGGTTTCTGATTTATAGCCTGTTGCTCAACCTGAAGCTGCGGAGCGTGTTTCTGAGGAGCGATCGCGGTAAACTCCAATTGTTGAACTTTCTTAATACTTTGCCCCAGTAGACGGAGAAATAATTTTGGGTATAGAACTGCGGAGTTACGTATTTCTAGATAGCTTGCAGCCTCAGCACGCGGCTTATATGGGGACGGTGTCACAAGGATTCTTGCCCTTACCTGGCGATACGTCCCTGTGGATTGAAATTTCACCTGGCATTGCCATTAACCAGATTACTGATATTGCCTTGAAATCTACGTCCGTTCGTCCGGGGGTGCAGGTTGTAGAACGACTATTTGGTCTTTTAGAAATTCACTCTACCTTCCAAGGCGATACACGGGCGGCAGGTCAAGCAATTTTAGCAGCGCTAGGCGTCAGCGAAAAGGAGCGACTTAAACCTCGCGTTATTTCCAGCCAAATTATCCGCAATATTGACCCCCATCAAACTCAGCTGATTAATCGCACTCGCAAGGGACAGTTACTTTTAGCAGGGCAAACCTTATACGTGTTAGAAGTTCAGCCTGCTGCCTACGCAGCTTTGGCTGCTAATGAAGCAGAGAAAGCCGCCTCAATTAACATCTTGGAAATTATTCCAGTTGGCAGCTTCGGACGTCTCTACTTAGGGGGGGCTGAACGGGATATTTTGGCAGCGTCTCGAGCTGTGGTTGTGGCGCTAGAAAGTGTGGATGGGCGTACTGCTCCTACTAGTGGAGAGTAGTAATAATAGCGATCGCAAATTCAACAAGCAATCCTTAAGTGCAGCTTTTGTTAAGACAGGAGATCTAATAGATAAATGGCTAATGTAGAGCATCTTACGTTACTCGATCTGGGTGCCGTGAGATGGATGAAGTGGAGAACTCTCAACCCAGAGATAGAACCCGACCTTAGCGAAGCTGATCTCACAGGCGTTAATCTCAGAGGTGCCAATCTACAAGGAACGAATCTGAGAAGAGCAGTGTTGGCCAATGCTCTATTGATTGCAGCTAACCTCAGAAACGTTAACCTCAGTCAAGCTGACCTGTCGGATGCTTCTCTGAGAGAGGCGATACTCAGTGGCGCTGTTCTCATTGATGCTAATCTTGTTTCCACTGACCTCAGTCAAGCTGACCTCAGTGGAGCTAACTTAATCGGGGCAGACCTTTACAAAGCAAAGCTCACTGGAGCTGATCTCAGTGAAACTAATCTGATTGGGACTAACCTGAGAAAAGTTAACCTCAAAGGAGTTGATCTAAGTGGGGCAAAGCTATCGAGAACGAACCTTAGTGAGGCATGGCTCATGACAGCTAACCTCAGCCATGCTGACTTGAGTAACGCTAACCTCCATGAAGCAGAACTGATCGGAACTTACCTTTACCAAGCGAATCTTTTCAATGCCAATCTCAGCGAGGCTCATCTGAGCGGAGCATATCTTTTTGGGGCTAACCTTAGTGGCGCTAACCTAGTAAACGCTGACTTCCGATGGGCGAACTTGAGCAAAGCGAATTTAGAAAGCGCCGACCTTACAGGAGCTAACCTCCGAGGCGCTAACTTGAGTAAAGCGAATCTAGAAAGAGCGAACCTCCAAGGCGCTAACCTCCGAGGTACTAACCTCAACAAAGCTAAACTCCAAGGGGCAACGATGCCTGAGAATTGAGCCTATCACTCAAGAAATTCTCCAGGTAGGGTAAAAGTTATTTTTACCTTTACCCTTTCCCTGTTCCCCTTTTAAACAAAGCGATCGCTCGATTGTTTGCGGCGAATGCCAATCACCGAAGGTTTCGGTGGACCCGAAGAGTTGCCTTCAATATTGCTAGGCCAGTTACTACCTCGTGGAACAGTACGTTGTTGAGTAAAGACACTGCTGCCATCCAGGTTCAGGAGTTCAATAGAACGGCTAAGGGTTTGTTGTGGATTGAACGGGCAATCTTCACTGGGATGTTGTACTGCAATGATTAAGGTATCTCCAACAAACGTTGGGCCTGTCATCTCACAACGGGGTGGCCCGTAGGCAAAAGGTATAACTTTCCCTGCATCTGGCCCACTGGTGGGAATGAAAAACAGCCAGTTATTGCCGAACACACCAATCAGGTTGGACGTTTCCACATTTTGATTAGAACCCGTCTGACTGGGTGAATTTGCCCCGACTACCGTATGTTCTATGAGTAACGGAGTGGCAGCAGCACCGACATCAAAACCGTTGTGAGCGCTAGTGGACATATCGGTAACGCCCCAGACGTTCAGTTGGCTATCAAATGCTAGGTTATCCACATTGGCAAAGCCATCACCAGGGTTTGCGCCCACTTCCCCACCTTTGGCCAGTCGCTGCCAACGGAAGGTAGTACCTGTACAATCCGGGCTATTCTCAATAATTTTGAACAGTCCTCCTGAAGGTTGGGCAGCGTTAATGTCACTGCTGTATTTGGATACTACAAAGATGCGTGAATCTGGATAGCCGTCACTTCCAGGGGCACCATCAGTGTAGGCAATAAACACTTCCTTGGTACGGGGATGGACTTCAATATCTTCTGGACGAGCAGTAGGAGTTCCTCCAACCAGATTGGCGGCTAAGAACGCATCAACGAGTACAGCACCTTGGTTCGTGTAAAAGTTTGACAGCTTTTTGCCTTTATAATCGGCTAAAACTGTGGCTTCATTGGCAGTCGTAACACCGAACGAACCACCATCTTCAGTTTGCCCTGCAATTCCACTCCGTTTAGGTAGCGGCAGAAGACCATTCCGAGTTGCTTTGCCTAATTTGGTAAGTTCTACTGAGGCAAGCACGGATGGCGCAATGGGATTGGTTGAGGTATTTAAATCGAGAGGAATCCACGTTCCCGTTCCGTCAGGATTGTAACGGGCGACATACAGAGTTCCTTCCTCCAATAAAGTACTATTGTTTTTGTTCGTCGGCGAAGAAACGGTACCCTTGCTGATAAATTTCCAGGTGTGGCCTCCGCGTCTGTCGTCACCCATATAAGCCACTAATTTTTTACCCGCCTCGACCCGAAAGGCAATGTTTTCATGACGGAAGCGACCCAGTGCGGTGTGCTTGCGGGGGCGGAAATTGGGGTCAGTGGGATCGACTTCGACCATCCAACCGTATTTTTCTCCAACTAAACCGAAAACTGCTCCAGTTGTGCCATTGATGTATCCAGTTTGGGTACCGTCGGGTTTGACTGGTTCGGTAACACCAACAAAGAACAGTGAACTGCCTTGAAAGTTTTCTTCGGCTGAAAGAATGGTTCCCCAAGGTGTTGTACCACCCGAACAGTTGTATCCTGTACCAATAATTTTGTTTCCTAGTCCATCTACACTCTTAGGAAAGACTTGGGTAGCCGCAGGGCCGGTGCCGATTAAGTAGTTTTGGTCTCCTTTTTGGTAGCTCTTGGAACCCCAGGAGGTGATAGTCTGATATGGGTCAGAACGCTGGCTGTTGATTGCTAAGCCTGAAAGTCCATGAATGCGCCGATTTTTGGTATCGCTAAGTACGGCAAAGCGTCCGTTACTATTGGAGCGAGAAATGCGAACAACTGAGCCACCCATGTTGTACATGAATTCACCCAGAAGCTCGATACTGGTTTGATCGTTGGGTAAATCTTGCCCGATAACTAAAGGATAGGAAGTAGGAAATCCGCTTAAATCGGCTGGAGTGCCTGGTGCTAGAAAAGAAAATGGGTAAGAAACATATTCGTGATTGACCCACAGATAGCCATCATTAGGATTTGTGCCGTTGGTAGGAATAAAGCTGGTGTAGTCGCAGTTGTAGCCAAAGTAGTCTTCTGGATTGGGGAAAATGCGATCGCCCCAACGGACAATTACATAGCGCTCATATTCAGGTGGGACGACAACGTCATCAATAACCGTGTATTGACCCAAACGGACATCATTCGATGGATTTAATACGCTTCCTTGACCGATTCCAGTTGACAAGTAGCTTTTCTGCTCTTGGTAAATCGGTAAAGGATGGGGTAAACGCACCGGGGTAAATTTTAGAGGTTGAGCCGCTTCAGCAACACCCCAATGACTGCCAAACCGTTTTTCAAAGGCAGGGGCGAATACAGCAGCACCAGCACTTGCTCCAAAAAAAGCAAGGAGCTGCCTCCGACTAAATTTAGACATTGAATTTCTCTCTTCTAGAACTTACAAGAAGTCTTGAAACATCTATCTATTGGCGTGAATATGGCAAAAAGATAAGTATTAGAGAATCGAACAGTTTCTCCCAATCCAAATCAGAATGCTTGTCAGTTTTAGTGAAGCCACACCTTCTGTTTCAATTGCTCATTACCCTTCATAAGCCTTTAAATTTCCGATTTTTCTTGCTATTCAGAGGAACACTGTCCAATTTGCATTTCTTTTATTTCAGGGGTTTATCTCTTCACAAGTCAGATCTACCCAAATACAGACTTTAGATGGACGAGTACTTTATGAAGAAATATCAGCTCACAACAAAAATTACAATCAGAAAATTAATTATGGGTAAACAGAAGTTTAATTTTTAACCCATATCTTGTTAAGAGCAGCTTTGTTTTTTATTAATGTATTTTTAACTTATTAAATTTTTGATGAATCTGTAAAAAAATATGAATTGGGTACAACGAAATTTGTTATTTTTCTATTGATATTTGGCAAAAACAAGTTTGATCTAAAATTCATGTCTAGGGATAACCAGTCAAGGAAATCATCGTTTTACGATAGTTGCACTAATGGCAGCTATGGCTTTCCTTGAACCAAAGTCAGCTTTGGCACTCTTGGTTAGAGGAGCGTTGGGAACTATTTCAATGCGGAGGCGAGACAAAAAGAAAACGCAACGGGAAATTCATAATTTATAATTTTAGTCATCTCTAAAGCCTGGGTCGTTTTGAAGGCTATTTCTTCTAGGTGCTCCGATAAAAGTTACTGTAGGTGTAGGGCTATCAGGAGAATTGTAAAAGCCAAGCAGCATTCCAGAACTAGTGACAAAATATCGAGACCATCGGTATATTCTGGAATCGCTTTGCCACTGAGAGCGAGAAACTTTTGAATGCAACAGCGGCACTATCTGCCCTTTGTATTCTCCTGAAACAATGATAGAAATTTCAGTAGTTTGAGGATTGCCTACAAATTCCTCCTCGATCGCAATTTTCGCTAGCTCTTGCGCTTGATCGAGTAAGCTTTCAAAGGATTGACTGCCATCCAGATTGAGGAAGAAACTACGTTCTATTAATTCAGCTGAAGCAATTGAGATCGGGCTTACTATGCTACTGACGAACAGAATAATACTCCAGAAGAAGCGATGATAGGCACCCATTGGCTTGGCTGTTATAACTGGACTTGCGCTAGTCAGGTTAACAGCCAAGAATTAAAGGGCTGCTAAGCTCTGGTTAAGATTATTGCTCGAAATGAATCGGTTTTCTCACTCCGGTTTTGCTCCTAGCAGAATTCTAAGATATGTTGCGCTGTTAGCTGGGGCTGTTCGAGGTGAGGAACGTGTCCGCAATTTTCAATCCAAGTTAGTTGAGAATTTGCGATCGCATCCTTAAACTTGTAGGCATCACCCGTACCCAAAATGCGATCGCACTTTCCCCATAAAATTAAAGTTGGCTGTTGAATTTGCGACAATTTCTCCCCAAACGAGGTGTAACCCCCACTCTTAGTAAAGGCAATCAGCGCTTGCTGCCAACCTTGTGACTGAAGATGTAAAGCTGCACACAATTGAGCATCTAAAGAAGCAAAGCTCGCCTCGTGGTAAGCATTAATACTAATTCGTTGACGGACTTTTGGATTTCTCAAAAATGCCGTTGCTAAATAGCCCAAAGGGGGAAACATAAACTTACCAATATTCGGGCCTGCTGTATATCCAGCACTGTCAACCAGAACTAGCTTTTCCACACATTGTGGGTAGGAGAGAGCAAAATCAATTGCAGCTGCTCCTCCCATCGAGGCACCCACCAAAATTATCGGTTGACCTATTAACGTTTTCCAGAAATAGTAGAGATGGGTTTTAATGGCATCTGGACTAAAAGACATTTCTGCTAGCCGTTCGGTAAAACCAAAACCCAACAAATCTACTGCCCATGTTTCCTTCTCATCAGCTAGCAGAGGCAGTAGACGACGAAACTCAAACACAGAACTATCAAAGCCGTGAAGTAAGACAATTGGTGTTCCACCGCTTCCTTGCCGTACATAAGTTGTGAGTATTGGCTGATTGCTGAGGGAGGTGGTAACCGGAATCTGTTCGATCCGCTGAGCCAAAGCAATAGATGTAGATTCAGTTAATTGAGCAATTTTAGTCGGGAGAAAGCTAGGAAACATCAGAATTAGAAGTAAAAAAATGATTAATTATGAATTATGAATTATGAAAAAAACATAATTCATTCCGGGTTCACAGCCATTTCCAAAGATAGAGAAGTTAAAGGTTTGAAGTCTTGAGCGTTGTGTAGAGAGCTTTAGTGCTGTACACTCTGCCGATCAAACCAATAGAACATCTGTACAAATTTTTGCAACCCGTGAATTATGAATATTCATAATTCATCCTTCATAATTCTGCATTTAAAATAATAGAATTTTTACAAGAGTCAAGTCCAGAGTTTTTCTGATTGTGTCTTTACTCCCTATCAATGCTCAATATTTTCCTCTTCCGTAAGGAGGAAGAAAATATTTTTGATTATGGAAATGGTGGGAAATAATTTCAAGATTGAAGTTTGAATTATACTACTTTTTAGGTTAATTGAAAGCCCCCCATCTCCACCTGTTAAATTGTGCCTTACTTGGCGAAAACTAAGGAAGGTGTGACATAACAGACCACAATAACAAGGGCGCACTGGCTAGGATAGTAAAAACAATTGCATTTTCTAGGTTGCGGGTTACGATACCTACAGCCAGTACCAAGCTGAGAAAAAGCACAATCGAAAAAATATAAGCTATATTCTCTCCGCCATAATCAATGAGTAAACCATCCATTTGAGTCTTCCTCTATTCTCGATTTTTCCACAAGCAGCAAAAAACAGGAGTTACTCCTTGCCTTAATCTGCTGATACCGAGTTGCATTTCAAAGCACTCACTTTCTCTCCCCACTTTCCCAGCTTTCGGGAGTTTCCCCAGCTTTTCAAACTACTACGATTGAACGCAACTGAGTATGATTTATTGGTAATATTATAATTGCTGTTTTCCGTATTGTTGGGCGAGTTTTACCAAATTCTGGAGTTCAGGACTATTGACATCAGGCACTCGCTGCCCATTAAATAGCTGATGCACACTAGAACTGATAAGAAACAGGTATTCACGAAAAGTGAGAAAGGCTTTGTCCATGGCAGCCATGTTATCCGGTAGTGGGCTGATATGGGGAATGACGGTAAAACCTTGAGCGCGTAGATCAAGGAGCGATCGCCACATATGAGGGCCGTCTGTTACCAGCAGAATGCGCTGAATCCCTCGTGGCTTGAGGATAGCGGCTGTAAATAGAGCGTTTTCTGGTGTGGTTAGAGAGCAATCTTCTCCATCTAACGCGCTCTTAGGAATGCCTTTTTCCTCAAACTTCTGGAGCATCTTGGAGGCATCGTAACTCCCACTAGCAAAAATTGCAGGTGCTCGCTTCGCTGCCCACAGTTGAGTTACAACCTCAATACGCGGCTTGCCAAATTCTGTGCCACGCCCCAGTACGACAATTGCATCTGCTGTTGCCTTGGTATCTGTGGGTAGGAAAAGAACTAGGCCTTTATCGGCTACAGCTAGTAATATCAGCAAAGTAGCTGTCAACCCAGAGAGTAATAAAACGCTTCTTGGCCGACTAAACTGACGCTTCCAACCTGGATTTTTGAGAATCGAGCGAATTCCGAAAATTGCTAGCAGCAGTAGCCCCAGGATTAGGGGGAGTTTGAGCCAATCCAACTGCCCCCAGTTAGAGGCTAAAGGAAACTGGGTAAAGGGGCGATCGCACAAAGGTGAATCAAACATTTTTTACGCAGTAGAGGCGATTTTTGTCAAGCTATAACTTGTCTTTAGTCAGTTATAGCCTGTGCCTCTCGGCTATTTGTAGTACATCCCGTCAACCGTTTTTGGCATCTTCTAGAGACAGAGAGAATATATTTAGTTCCCTTCCTTTGCTAAGGGGAGGGCTGGGGAGGGGTGAAACAATGGGGTGCAATGTGATCTGATTTACACAATTTTTATTTTGCTTGCTGCCCTAGTCGCTTTTTGCCTCGCTTCCTGAATATCTTTGCCCTTGGCTAAAGCAACTCCCATTCTGCGAAAAGGACGGGAATCAGGTTTACCAAATAATCGGATATCTACATCTGGCTCAGATAAAGCATCAGCAACCCCTTCAAAAAAGATAGAATCTGAAAACTCTTGAGCTAAAATAACGGCGCTTGCAGAGGCTCCTAGTTGTTCTATCTTAGGAATGGGCAATCCTAAAACAGCCCGAAGATGGAGTTCAAATTCATTCAAATTTTGCGAAATTAAAGTCACCATGCCTGTATCATGAGGTCGAGGAGAAAGTTCGGAAAAAATCACTTCATCTTGAGTGACAAAGAACTCCACTCCAAAAATTCCCGCACCTCCTAAAGCATCGGTTACTTTTTTTGCGATCGCTTCTGCTTCTTTCACTTGTTCTTGAGAAAGGGATGTGGGTTGCCAAGACTCTTGATAATCTCCTCGTTCCTGCCGATGTCCGATCGCAGGACAAAAAATGGTGGGGGCATTCCACTGCTTAATGGTGAGTAAGGTAATTTCTAGCTCAAATTGGATAAACTCTTCAACAATAATTTTTTGAGTATCCCCTCTCGACCCCTCAATTGCATAATTCCAGGCTTTTTCTACTTCTTCTGGGGAATTTACCACCGATTGGCCCTTTCCCGAAGAGGACATCACCGGCTTGACAACATTGGGGAAACCAATGGTTTGAGAAACCTCAACGAGTTCCTCTAAAGTGGTGGCGTAAGCATAGTTAGCCGTTCTCACCCCTAACTCTTGATGCGCTAATTCGCGAATGCGATCGCGATTCATTGTATAGTTTGTTGCCATTGCCGTAGGAATCACCGTGATTCCTCGCTGCTCAAATTCCATCAGCTTCTCGGTTCGGATAGCTTCAATTTCAGGGATGATCAAGTCAGGCTGGTGTTTAGCAACGACTCGTTCTAAATCCTCTGCACTCAGCATAGAAATGACTTCAGAACAATCTGCCACTTGCATCGCTGGTGCATTCTCATAGCGATCGACGGCAACAACCTCATTACCCAACCGTTGAGCGGCAATGACAAATTCTTTGCCCAGTTCTCCTGAGCCAAGTAGCATAATTTTTTTCGGAAGTCTGATGGAATCTGACATGGAAGGATTCAGTAGGAGCTTAGAAATGCGCTTGCTTATTGTAAACCTCTCCAAGCACTCAATCCTAAATGTAGAGTTTCAGCCCCCTTGCGGGGATTAGTTAAGCGGAAAGCCAAAACCGGATCGCCGTTGGCGTCCGTTTTTAAGTTTCAGTCCCCTTACGGGGATTAGTTAAGCGGAAAGCCAGCCGTCTAAGGGTTCATCGGCAATCTGATAAGAGTTTCAGTCCCCTTACGGGGATTAGTTAAGCGGAAAGTTTCCTCTCGTTTGTCTTGAGGGTGCAGTCGCAGTAAATGTTTCAGTCCCCTTACGGGGATTAGTTAAGCGGAAAGTTTATGTCATGTTGAGCCGCTGTACTTCTCTGGAAAATCTGGTTTCAGTCCCCTTACGGGGATTAGTTAAGCGGAAAGCCTTGCTGAAGCCGAGCAGCAGTTGATAGACGATGGTTTCAGTCCCCTTACGGGGATTAGTTAAGCGGAAAGTGCTATTATCAGAAACAGTTTTAGGAATGTAAACATCGATTATACTTGTTTCAGTCCCCTTACGGGGATTAGTTAAGCGGAAAGTTCAAGCGATATACAACTCTTAACTCCGGCACTTTTTCCTCCCCCCCACTAAG